>JBIOWL010000075.1:0-5492 GCA_044868645.1 Aestuariivirga sp. | reverse complement strand
AACGCCTGATCGCCAAGGTGCCGCTCACCGACGTCTCGAGCTTCTTCGTCATGGAGAAGGTGAAGGAGACAACGGAACTGCCGCTGAGTTACGCGGGATAGCTGCAAATTCCTGCGGCACAGGCTGCCATATCCTTCCCAATAAACCTCACCCTGAGGCGCATTGCGCAACAATGCCTCGAAGGGTGCGCCGACTTTGCTTCGAGGCTTTGTCCCGGTCAAAGCCCGGGCCAAAGCACCTCAGCATGAGGGAGAATTACTAGTCGCAGCAATTCAGCGCCCGCTGGTGGCAGAAGCAGGACGCAACGATCGGCACATCGGCGCGCGCCGAAGCGATATCGAAGCGCTGCTTGATGAGCTTTGCTTCTTCCATGCGGCCAAGCTTGGTGAGGCACTCGTGATAGCCGTGAAGGCTCCACACCGAATCCGGATGCTGGCAGGGGCGGCGCAATGTGTGGTCAAGCCCGAGATCAGCGTGATAGACAGCTGCGGCTTCTTCCACCTTGCCCTGTTCGAGGAGCAGCGCGCCCAGCGCATGGCGCGCCGGCTGCATCCAGCCCCAGGGTTCGTCGTAAGGCAGATTGTCATCAAGCTCGACGGCACGGCGCAGATGCGAGAAGGCCGCATCGAAATCATTTTTGCGATACGCGATCTCGCCGGCCATCATCTCTGCGGCAACGGCGAGAATATCGAGCGCTGTGTTGTTGAAGAGATAGCGCGAAGGCGGCACGCGCTCTCTCGCCTTCTGGAACAGCTCTGCTTCCGCTTCGGCTTTGGCCACTTCACCGGTGGCGGCATGGGCCACAGCCTTGGCGTAATGGATCAAGGCGGTGGTCGTTGAGAACAGCGCCTGATCTTTCGGCAGGCCCTGCGCCTTGATCTCTTTCCACTTGCCGAAGCGGATATAGACATGCTGCTTGATCGGAACAAAAGCCTCCAGCCAATCTGCCATGGGTGGACTTTCCACGCGCAGGAGCTTTTCCGGAAGCGTGGCGGCCAGTTCCTCCGAAGCCGCCAGCGCTACCGCATATTGCCCCGAAAACATCGCACCATAGGCCTGGAAGTGATAGTCGTGGCAGCGGTAGAGCGAATAGAAATTAATGGCGCCGCGCTCCTTGAGATACTTGCGGTCCGCCGCCATGGCAACGCCATTCCACTCAACGACTGCCGGGTAGAGTCCGCACAACACATCGATATGCGTGGGCATGTGCTGCAAGTGCCCGGCATCGGGAACGAGATTGCGTAAGCAATCGGAAGCTTTGAGCGCCCGCTCCGGATGCGGCGACATTTCCATAAGGTGAATGTACATGTGCAAGAGGCCGGGATGGCTCATGCCGCCCGGTTTCTTCATTGCCTTTTCCAGAACGGTGATGGCTTCCAGCGTGTCGGCACCTTCTGCGGGTTTTCCTGTGGCAATATCCCACAGCGCCCATGGCGTGCGGTTCATGATCGCTTCGGCGAAAAGCGCCGCCACATCCGGATCATCGCCATGAGCGCCATAGACCTCGCGCATCTCGGCGGCATAGTCATCGTTCCAGATGGGCGTCACATTGTCGGGATTGGCATCAGGGTAGCGCTTGAGCAGGGCTTTGGCGAGGGCGGCTTCTACGGGCGTTGCCTTCGCGGTGAGTTTCTGTGCCTTGAGCGTGGCGGCGCGCGCCGTCTTCAATGATTTCTTGAGATCGACGACATCGAAGGCTTTCCATTGCTTGTTGTAGTTGGGGCCGGAAGCATAGGCGATGCCCCATTGCGCCATGAGGCATTTGGGATCGGCCTTGGCTGCTTTCTGGAAGCAGCGCACCGCTTCATCGTGGTTGTAGCCATAGGTCCAGGCAAGGCCACGGTCGAACCAGCGCTGTGCCTCCTTGCTGCGCGTTGATACCTTCCGGCTGTAGCGGCCCAGATCGAAAGGATAGGACATATTTTTCCTCCCTAGTATCGCTTGGTGAAAAGCCCGCGGCTTTCGTAAGTTACGGCCGCTTCTTCAATGAATGCTGCAATTCGCTCGGCCTTGAAAGTTTCGCGCATGGTCTGCGCCATGTCGAGAAGCTCAGCCTTGGACTTGGCGCGGCCTGGGCGCAGCAGCTCATAGGCCTGCATGATCACATCCTGGGGAACCGCGACGAGATCGGCGGCGCGCAGGAAATTATCGGCCAGTCTTGGGCGGCCAGCGGCGCGCGCCACATCGGCTTGCGCTGCAAGTGCAGCTGGCGTGATGCGCAAATCCTCGATGGTGACGGAACCATGGATGACAGCATCGAGTGTGATGTCCGCGAGACTTTTGCCACGTGCGCCCTTGATCTTTGCCGCATGCTTCTCGGCGAGCGGATAATCCGAAACGCCAAAGCTCATGACGCCGCTCCCTTAAACGTAACGGCGACTTCAATCGGCGCAGCGCCTTCCGATGTCATGGCGGTTTCGATGGCATAGATCATGGCAACGCGCGCATGATGGCGCGAGCCCATGGCCTCGCCCCGCGTAGGCACAACAACAGGTTCCGGCATTTCGGAGAGCGCATAGGCGGCGGCGTTCGCACCAAGTCCGCGATAGTGTTCAAGCTTCGTAATCGGCGCATTGGAAAAGAGCTCGAGATTGTGGTGCGGCAGCCGGTCTTTCTGGTGGATGACGGCTGTTCCCTTTGCCTGAATGCCGATACCGACGCCGGAACCTGCAAGCCTTGCCGCAGAGAGGCCAAGGAAAGACGTATCCGCCGTGTGCCGGAAACGAACGATGCGGGGGCGGAGGCCGCGCCGCTGGATCTCCTCAACCATCACGGAGAGCACATCTGACAACTTGTGGCCTGCCGTGGTCTGGAAGAGCTTGAGCCCGAAGGCAGGCGATATGCCGATCACCACATCCTTCACATCACTTGATGCAGCAGCCTCGCCAAGCTCTCGGTAGTCAATATTGCGCGCTTCTTGCGCTTGGTGCTGGGCTTCTGAGCGCAGCACTTCCTTCTGGTCCAGCACATCGCGAATGCCCATCACTTCGCGGCGGCGCTCCTCCGTCAGGCGATAGCCGCTGCCTGGACCTGCATAGTTGTTCGGGTCATTGACGGCGGAAACGATCTTGCCATCACGCACCATCGCCGATGTCTGCAGATAATCGCCGGAGATACGGAGCTTCACCACATTGAGCAGATTTTCCGCTTCCTCCCGGAAGCCCCGCTTGGCCAGCGCCTTGATGACATCAATGACCGTGATGCCGCGGGCCTTAATGGCTTCGCTGATCATGGCCACATCACGTGGGTTAAAGCTCTTTGTTTCATCGGAGCCGGAAGCGACGAGCACGCTGGCCTTCATGGCTTCGCTCGCAGTGGCAAGACCAAGCTCTTCATAGACAGCGGAGAGGGCAGCAATGCCGCGTGCGCGCACATCGAGGGATTGGCCTTCGGAGATTGGCGTCAGGCCACCATCCGCCTCGAAGTCGCGCTGCAGCACAAGATAGTCCTCCAGCTCTTCGCCATTGATGAGCGATGGATTGAAAGAGTTATCATAGGCGAGGATCGAGCCCATGCCGGAGCAGATGAGGTCCGAGCCTGCGATGAGATAGGGCATGATCTTGGCGCCGAGACGGATTTCGGATTCAGTGGCGCGCGCATCATTGCCGGAGGCACATTCAAGATCGAGCCAGACGGCAAGAAGATTCTCCGCCATCAATTCCCGCATGCCGCCGGGAACCGTGGCGGTGACAGGCGCACCATCAATGCCGCCATTCTGTGTGCCCTGCACGCCCATGCCGCGCTGCAGGCAAAGGCAACGCGCTTCGAGATAGAGGAGAGACTTCGACTCATGAAAGCCCATGAGGAGTTCCGAACCTGCGCCGGACGTGCAGCGCATCTTGATGCCGCGTGAGGCATAGGCCGCGGCGAGAAAGGCCTTGGACCATGGCGTGTCATCGCCATCGACGAAGGTTTTCTCCGTGCCATAGACCGAGACGGTCTCGGCATAGGAGGTAAAGCCCGCCATGCCGATCTGCAATTCTTCCGCCTCCTCGCTGGAACACTGGAAGAGCGTGCCCCAGCGCCCGACGGCAGCTCCCACCGCACAGGCCACGGCATTGGACCAGGCATTGCGGGCAACGCGCATGGTTGTCTCGACTTCATCAAAGCCCAGCGCCACCGCCGTTGCAGCATCCGCCGCCAGTTGCAGGGGATCATCCTTGGCGTTTGTCACATGACCCTGATTGCCTGGCGTCTTGCGCGCCCGCATCTTGGAATAGGCAAAGGCGATTTCCAGCGCATTGAGGCGCGAGACCACATCGGCGAGTTTGGCGGGCGTCATGCCGTGGGCGAGACGCACAAGCTTCTCACGCGGCACATGCATGTCCACAAGCATGCGCGCCACTTCATCCGATGGCATGGCCATGGCCTCGGGCGCCACCTCCGGATCGAGATGATAGCTGGCGATGAAGCGGTCGATCATGTCGAAGTCGTGTTCTGCAACGCCATCAAGGCTAGCCACACGTCCGCCCTTGATCGTCAGGCCCGGTTTGGGATCGGCAGGCGAGGAGAAGGCGGCAAAGCCGTGTCTCCAATCCTCGACCGCGAATTTGTCGAGGCGGAGTGGCCGCTCGTCCCAGTCGGCAAAACGTTTCCAGCGATTGGGTGCATCATTCATGGGTTGTTAAGGCTATTGGTAAAGCCTCCCTCCTGCAATCTGGCTTATAATGTGCCCAATTTCGCACTCTTATGGAGCCAGCCATGAAAGCCGAACTCTGGATCAGGGCCAATAACCGCCTGGGTGAATCGATCATCTGGCACGCCGCCTCGCGCAGGCTGCTATGGGTGGACCTCATGGATCCCGCGCTCTTCATGCATGACCCTGCGACCGAGAAGACCGAGCGCCATGGCTTGTCATTGCCGCCGCCCATCGGCTCCATTGCCGCCACCACCGATCCCAGGCGTGTCATCCTCGCCCATCGCGGCGGGCTTTCGCTGCTCCATCTCGAAACCCTGAAGATGGAATTCTTCTGCGACCCTGAGCAGGGCCGCGACGCCATCATGTACAACGACATCAAGGTGGACCGCTGGGGCAGGCTCTGGGTGGGCACCTCCCACATCAAGGAGCAGGAGCCGCGCGGCGCGCTCTGGTGCGTGCAGAACCAAGGTGTCTGGTGTCTCGGCGATGCCGGCTTTCCCGTCTCCAACGGCCCCGCCTTCTCACGCGATGGCAGGACGCTCTATTTCAATGACAGCGTGGGGCGCAACTGCTTTGCCTATGATGTGAATGAGAAGGACCTTGGCCCGCGTAACCGCCGCGTGCTGCACAAATTCGAGGAAGACGAAGGCTTGCCAGACGGCATAGTTGTCGATGCTCTCGGCATGGTCTGGTGCGCCATGTGGGGAGGCAACGCGATCATCTGCCTGTCATCCCACGGCCAGGTCATGCGGAAGATCGACGTGCCTGCCTATAATGTCACCTCGCTGTGCTTTGGCGGAGAGGAACTGCGCGATGTGTTTATCACCAGTGCAACCGATGGCGTGAGCAAGGA
>JBIOWL010000074.1:0-8366 GCA_044868645.1 Aestuariivirga sp. | reverse complement strand
GCGAGGCGGCAGTCGGCGGGAAGCGGCTCTCCTTCCCGCACAAAACTGACATGGACGCCGGGATGAAGCCTAAGCGGATCAAGGTCATCGAAATTGGCAATGCGTGGCAAGCGGAAGACACAGACATGGAAACCTTCGCCGCCGTTCGTCTCAAGCGCACCCTCCAGTGCCAGTGCGTCTTCGGCGGGAAGTCTCGCGGCCCCATCAAAATGAGGCAGGATTCCAAGGCAGGGCCAGTCCGTCCAAGTCTCAACGGTTTTGCGGCCTTCAGAGAACAGGCGAGGATCACCATGGAACTTGTTGATTATGAATCCCTTTATGTGATCACGGTCACGCTTCGCCAGAATCGCATAAGTTCCCACGAGTGAGGCAATGACGCCGCCGCGATGGATGTCGCCGATGAGGATGGCAGGGACATTCGCGGCTTCCGAAAAACCCATATTTGCGAGGTCGCCGTCGCGCAGATTGGTCTCAGCAGGACTGCCAGCACCTTCAACAAGAATGATGTCATGCTCCTTGGCGAGGAGGTGAAAGCTCTCAAGGATGGGGGGCAGGTATTTTTGCCGTTCGGCAAAGTAGGCTTTGGCGGACAGGGTTGCTGCGCGCTTTCCCTGAACGATCACCTGTGCGCCCGTTTCGGTTTCCGGCTTCAGCAGCACCGGGTTCATGTGGACAGTGGGTAGAAGCCGCGCGGCGCGGGCTTGCAGCGCCTGGGCCCGGCCGATTTCACCACTATCAAACGTTGCCGCGGCGTTGTTGGACATGTTCTGCGGTTTGAAGGGGGCAACCTTTATGCCCCTGTTCGCCAAGAGGCGGCACAGGCCAGCCACGATGAGGGACTTGCCCACATCGGAGCCTGTTCCCATGAACATGAGGGCACGGGCGGTCATGGTGCCACGCTGATCACATGAGCAAAGGAACCCATCACCTTGCCCCGTCTCAGACCCATCTTCGGAAGTGAGGTGCCGTTGGCAGTCGCCGCATCAAAGATCTTGTCGCCATGTCCTTCCTTAACGATTGTTGCGTAGTGGAATTCATGGCCCCGCAGGGGCGTTGACCATGGCGCCTTCAAAGGTGTGAGCTGGCGATAGCCCAGATGCAGCTTTCGCGTTGCGAAACTTGTTTCTACCGGGAGCAGGCCCGCCATGGGATGCGCTGTGCCGGAAGCATCGGTCAGGCTTTCGCCCAGAACCATGTAGCCCCCGCATTCACCATAGATCACACCCGCGAACTGGCGCAGTCCCTCGATGAACCGGGTGTTCGAGGCCAGTTTACCAGCATGGAGTTCCGGATAGCCTCCGGGCAGGAAAACTGCCCCCGCCGAAGGGTCCGGGGCTTCATCCGCCAGGGGTGAAAAGAAGCTTAGCTCCGCTCCCATTTCCCGCCACCCCGAAAGCACATGTGGATAGGCAAAGGAGAAGGCTTCGTCCCTCGCCACGGCAATGGATCGGGCCAAGGGTGGAAGCGAAAAATGCCTGTTCGGAAGGTGATTCGCGCTGTTTCGGGCAATATCTAAAATCGTGTCAAGTTTTGTTTCACGTGCAACTCCTGAAGCAGCACTTTCAAGAGTCTTTTCAAGGGTTTGATTCTCAATGGCCTGCACCAATCCAAGGTGTCTGGAAGGCAGGGAAAGTGAGTCAACCTGCCGCATGCGGCCAACAACGGGGACACCTGTCGGGCGCAGAGCATCCTCAACAAGGGTGGCATGCCGGTCGCTCTTCACGCGGTTAATTAACAGGCCGGCGATTTCCACATCCTTTCGAAATTTCCGAAAACCTTCGACAAGTGCCGCCACAGATTGAGCTTGGTGCGCCACATCGACAACAAGCAGAACAGGTGCGTCCAGAGCGGCAGCCAAGTCAGCGGTTGAGCCCGCGGCGCCTTCCGGGCCGTCGAACAGACCCATCACGCCTTCGATGATGGCGATCTCGGCGTCCTTGGCATGGCTGTCGAGAAGCCATGCGCAATGGTCCTTACCCATGGCCCAAAGATCGAGATTGATACACTCCCTGCCGCTGGCGGCCGCATGGAACTGCGGGTCAATGTAATCCGGGCCCGCCTTGAAGGGCGCAACCTTCACGCCGCGATTGCGGAGCGCGCGCAGCAAGCCCAATGTCACGAGAGTCTTGCCGCTTCCTGAATGGGGGGCCGCGACGATGATCGCCTTAGCCAATCTTATTCTCCCGCAAGGCAGGACCATACCAGTCAAGAAGCTTTCGCCAGTCTGATGCGTGGCCGACAACAACAATGGCAGGTGTTGGCGGGTTGTTGGCCAATACAAATTGCCCTGCATCTTTCAGATTGGTCATCGCCACCTGCTGCTGCGGCAACGAAGCGTTGCTGACAATCGCCACCGGATCATCCGCCTTGCGGCCTGCAGCCATGAGCGTTGCGGCGATCTCTCCCAGGTGTTTCACCGCCATGTACATCACCAACACCGGCGCTGCCGTTGCGATGGCTTGCCAGTTCACATTGGCGGGCATGTTGCCGGAAGCATCATGGCCCGTGAGGAAGATCACGGCATGGTTGGTGTCGCGGTGTGTAGCGGGAATGCCCGCATAGGCAAGGCCGCCCACGCCCGAGGTAATGCCTGGGACGATGCGGAAGGGAACACTGGCCTTGGCAAGAGTCTGGCTTTCTTCGCCGCCGCGGCCGAACATGAAAGGATCGCCGCCTTTCAGGCGCAGCACACGTTTGCCTGACTTTGCAAGCTCGATGAGGTGGATTGAAATGTCCTTTTGTGTTGGTGAAGGCTTGCCTCCGCGCTTTCCGGCATATTCCAATTCCGCGCCGACACGCACCCAGCGCAGGATGTCGGGGTTGACCAGTGCATCATAAACGACAACATCGCAGTGCTGCATGGCGTGATAGGCGAGGAGTGACATGAGGCCGGGCGCGCCGGGGCCTGCGCCCACCAGCCAGACCCAGCCTTCCTCAAATACAGGAAACGCCTCCGCATCAAGCTTTGCAAAGCCACTGGTGGCTGTTTCTGTCTGCCAGTCTTTCACGGATTTGGTTGGCGTTCCGGTCATGGCTCCTTATACCTTGAGCCCATGCGGCAGGAGAAGCCAGAACAGGCATTGCGGCGCGGCTGGACGACAGGCGCTTGCGCCACGGCTGCCACCAAGGCGGCGTTAACCGCACTTCTCACCGGCAAGTTTCCTGATCCTGTCGAGATCACATTGCCAAAGGGTCAGAAGGTCGCCTTTGCCCTTGCCATTGAGGAATTGGGAGAGGGCTTTGCCCGGGCCGGGATCGTGAAGGATGCGGGAGATGATCCGGATGTCACCCATGGGGCAACGCTCATATCCAGGGTGAAGCTGCTGCCCCAAGGCATTGTTTTCAAAGCGGGTGAGGGGGTGGGCATAGTGACCAAACCTGGCCTTCCTATTCCGCCTGGCGAGCCCGCCATCAACCCTGTGCCCCGCCAGATGATGGAACAGGTGGTCTTAGAACTCGGCACTGGAGCGGAAATCGAAATCTCCATTCCGGGTGGAGAGGCACTTGCCGCCAAGACCTGGAACCCGCGACTCGGTATCATTGGTGGGCTCTCAATTCTTGGCACAACAGGCATCGTCAATCCGTTCTCGTGCTCGGCGTGGATTGCCTCCATCCATCGCGGCATCGATGTGGCGCGGGCCATGGGGCTTTCCCATGTGGCGGGATGCACGGGCTCCACTTCCGAAGACGCGGTACGTGCCCACTACGGTTTGCCGCTTGAAGCGATGTTGGACATGGGAGATTTTGCTGGAGGCCTTCTCAAATATCTCAAGCTTCATCCGGTGCCGCGTGTCACCATCGGCGGCGGCTTCGGCAAGATGGTGAAGCTGGCGCAAGGTGCAATGGATCTTCATTCGGGCCGTTCACAGGTAGACTTCGCTTGGCTTGCAGAGCGAGCCCCTCAGGAATTGCGAGAGAAGATTCTTGGCGCAAACACCGCACAGGAAGTTCTGGAACTTGCCCGCCCCGAGTTGGCACAAAGAGTTGCGATGGAAGCGTTGTCTCATGTCAACGTTATGCTTGATGGTGCAAGCATGGCAGATGTGATCATCGTTGGCCGCGATAGTCGGATCATCGCCCATGCCTGAGCGCATATTGATCCTTGCAGGTACGGGCGAAGCGCGACAGCTTGCCGATGCGCTGGTAGAGGAGGGGCATGACGTCATCACATCGCTCGCCGGTGTCACACGTGACCCTGCATTGCCGAAGGGCGAGGTGAGGCGTGGAGGATTTGGTGGCGAAGAAGGGCTTATCGCCTACATCAAGAACAAGGGTGTGACCCTCGTCGTTGATGCAACGCATCCCTTTGCGGCGCAGATTTCGAGGAATGCGCATGCCGCGACGAAGCGCAGCAACGTTGCTCTCATGCGGCTTGAGCGGCCCGCCTGGCAGCAACCGCAAGATGGCATATGGCAAGGCTTTGACAGTTTTGAGATTGCACTTGCAAGCATCCCCGGCGGCAGCAGGGTTTTCGTGACCACGGGCCGCAAAAACCTTTCGGCGTTGGCGAAATATCCGGCACTCAGTGGCGTGGTACGGAGCATCGAGGCGCCCGATGCGCCATTGCTCACAGGGTGGTCTCTCATTCTTGATAGGCCGCCTTTCGGTGTCGAGCATGAACAGGCGTTGATGCGGCAGCACCGCATCACGCATCTCATCAGCAAGAACGCGGGAGGAGCACTCATGCTCTCCAAGGTCAAAGCTGCCAATGCACTCGGCATCGATGTGCTGATGATCGAGCGCCCCGAAAAGCCGCCATGTCCCACTTATCACTCGATCGGCGCGCTCCTTGTCGCCGTTGGCAAGCTGCAATTGCCACGTTAAGGTCTCCCGCCCATACAATCAGGAATCCACAATGCATCGGTTTTTCATTCTCGCAGTTTCAGCCTTGCTGTTTGCCTTTGCGGCGCATGCGGGCACGCTTGACGATGTCAAGGCACGCGGCGTCTTGAAATGCGGCGTCAACACGGGGCTTTTGGGCTTTGCCGAAAAGCAGTCCGATGGATCATGGGCAGGCTTTGATGTGGATTTCTGCAGGGCGGTTGCTGCTGCTGCATTAGGTGATGCCAGCAAGGTCGAATATGTGGGTCTCACGGCACAGAACCGTTTTGAAAAACTGAAGGCTGGCGAGGTTGATCTCTTGGCACGCAACACCACCTGGACCATGGAACGCGAAACCAAATGGCCCATCCGCTTTACGGGCGTGAGCTATCACGATGGCCAAGGCTTCATGGTGGCGAAGCTTTCCGGCGTCGCGTCAGTGTTCAACATGAGTCAGGCCTCGATTTGTTTTGTCTCGGGCACCACAACACAGGCCAATGTCGACGACTTCTTCAAGGAGCGCGAGATGGCCTATGCGGCGAAAGTCTTCGACAAGGCTGAAGATGCCATCGCGGCCTATGAAAAGATCGAATGCGATGCCTACACAGCCGACCAGTCGCAGCTCTATGCCATCCGCATGAAGCTCGCACGGCCCGATGAACATGTCGTGCTACCGGAAGTGATCTCGAAGGAGCCGCTTGGGCCGGCGGTTCGCGCGGGCGATGAGCAATGGTTCAACATCGTGCGCTGGACGCTCTTTGCCCTCATCAACGCCGATGAGTTGGAAGTGCGCGGCGTCAATGTGGCCGATGAAAAAGCTAACAGCAAACGGGCAGGGGTGCGGCGCCTTCTCGGGGTTGAAGGTACATTTGGCGCAGACCTTGGCCTCGACAATGACTGGGCGGCGCGGGCCATTTCAGCCATCGGCAACTACGGCGAGATTTTCGAGCGCAACCTGGGCAAGGATTCGAAACTGACGATCGACCGCGGCCTCAACAATCTGTGGAGCAACGGCGGCATTCTCTATGCCCCGCCGGTAAGGTGATTAGCCCAGTTCAACCGCTTCACTGCTTGATCCCCATTCGGTCCAAGAGCCGTCATAGAGGCTGTGGCTAGCTGCGCCGATCTGGGCAAGTGCGAGGGAAAGAATGGCGGCATTCACGCCTGAGCCGCAGCTGGTGATCACAGGTTTTTCGATATTCACCCCGGCGGCGCTAAACACCGACCGCAATTCATCAACGGATTTCAAAGTGCCGTCTTCATTGAGCAGCGTTAGGTAGTGAACATTCTTCGCGCCGCGCATGTGGCCTGAACGGACGCCGGGGCGAGGTTCGGGTGCTTCGCCACGGAAACGACCGGGCGTGCGGGCATCGGCGACCTGCGCGCTATCGCTGGCAATGGCATCGCGCACATCGGCGAGCGACTTCACCATGGTGGCATTGCGGCGGGGCGTGAAATGGCGCTCGGCTGCTTTTGCCGGTTCACCGCTTTCCAACGGCCGCCTTTCGCGTTCCCATTTGGGCAGGCCGCCATCGAGCACGGCGCAGTCGCGGTGGCCGAAGACTTTCAGCATCCACCAGAGGCGGGCGGCGGAGAACAACCCGG
Organism: Aestuariivirga sp.; assembly: GCA_044868645.1. GTDB lineage: Bacteria > Pseudomonadota > Alphaproteobacteria > Rhizobiales > Aestuariivirgaceae > Aestuariivirga. Next base: position 1,940 of record JBIOWL010000074.1, on the reverse strand, counting down.
CCGCATCATAGACAACAACAGTCTTGCCATCGCCCACGCCGAGCGCTTTCACGTCGCGCGCGAATTTCTCAGGTGATGGCAGCATGTGGGGCAGCTTGCTGGCGGGATCGGAGCCCGCATCGATATCGTAGAAGCGCGCGCCCGGAATGTGCTTTGCCAGAAATTCCGCCTTGGGGTTGCGCTTGGCCGCGGGCAAGTGCCAGGAGGCATCGATTACCACGATATCCGGTGCGGAAAGCCTTTCGGCGAGCCAGGCTGTTGAAACAACATTCTCGCTCATGGCTTCACCAGGACGAGACGGATGCGGCGGTTGATCTTGCCCTTGTTCTGGATCTTTTCCACAGCGATTTCACCAATCTCAGACGTATTCTTTACATGTGTTCCGCCGCAGGGCTGCCGATCCACCTTGCCGTTCTCACCGATCAGCACGAGCCTGACTTGGCCGGACCCACGCGGCGGCTTGACGAAAAGCGTTCTCACCAGTTGCGGATTGGCGTCGAGTTCCTCCTCGCTGATCCACTTTGTTGAAACCGGATGGGCTTCAGAAATCCAGCCATTGATCTTCGCGGCAAGCGCATCGCGATCTGGAATCTGGCCTTCGGGAATGTCGAAGTCGATGCGTCCGCCGTCTTCGGTGATGGATGAACCGGTCACCGGGAAGGGTACGGCGGCGCAGAGCAGATGCATCATGGTGTGGCAGCGCATGATACGATAGCGATGGGCCCAGTCGATGGCGAGCGCCACCTTTTCGCCGACAGTGGGAAGGGATTGGCCTTCCGCCGGCATATGTACCGGCGTCTTGCTCTCATCGTAAACGGTGGTGGCGATCCGCAATTGGCCGCCGTTCCACGCGATCATTCCCTTGTCGCCTGGCTGTCCTCCGGCAGTTGCGTAAAACACGGTGTGTTCGGTCAGGATGCCGCCACGGTCATTGATGCCAACAACTGACGTTTCACATTCTTGCAGATAGGGATCGTCGCGGAAGAGCAGGGCCGTCACGCCGGAACCTCTTCGAAAACTTTCGGCACGTCCACCTTGTCCGTCAGCCAGTGGGGCACGGGGAGGTTCTTCGAACGCAGGAAGTCGGGATTGAACATCTTCGAAGCATAGCGCGTGCCAAAATCGCAGAGCACCGTGACAATGGTGTGGCCCGGTCCCATCTGCTTGGCGAGGCGGATCGCACCCGCCACATTGATGCCGGTGGAGCCGCCCATGCACAGGCCCTCATATTCAAGAAGATCGAAGGCGATGGGAATGCCCTCGCTGTCCGGGATCTGGAAGGCGTCATCAACAACAATGCCCTCCAGGTTTTTGGTGATGCGGCCCTGGCCGATACCTTCGGTGATCGAAGAACCTTCGGATTTGAGTTCGCCCGTCTTGTAGTAACTGTAGAGCGCGGCCCCCATGGGATCGGCAAGCGCGATGCGGATATTCTTGTTGCGCTCCTTCAAGGCAAGGCTCACGCCGCCCAAAGTGCCGCCGGAACCGACAGCGCTCACAAAGCCATCAATCTTGCCGTCTGTCTGCTTCCAGATTTCAGGTGCGGTTGTGTCGATATGAGCTTGGCGATTCGCCACATTGTCGAACTGGTTGGCCCAGACAGCTCCCATGGCCTTGGCGAGGCGGCCTGAATACTTCACATAGTTGTTCGGGTTCTTGTAAGCGACGGCGGGAACCTCGACGAGCTGCGCGCCAAGCTGGCGCAAAGCATCCTTCTTCTCCTGTGATTGCGTGTCGGGAATAACGATCACCGATTTGAAGCCCATCGCGTTCGCCACAATAGTGATGCCGATACCGGTGTTGCCGGCGGTTCCTTCAACAATCGTTCCGCCTGGCTTTAATTCTCCGCGGGCCATGGCATCCTTGATGATGAACAGCGCGGCGCGGTCCTTCACCGATTGGCCGGGATTCATGAACTCCGCCTTGCCGAGGATGGTGCA
>JBIOWL010000073.1:0-2221 GCA_044868645.1 Aestuariivirga sp. | reverse complement strand
GTGGATCGGCATTGCCATCATCCTTGTATCGGGCTTGATCATCGCTTCGCCGGGAGAGGAAGGCGGGAAGGCAAGCGAACAGAAAGCATAAGAACTTCAAAGTCCGTCAAGATTTGTGAACCGCTTCTGGCGCGCCAGAGATAGCGGTTGATGAAGCCGCCCGTCTTGCGGAAACCGATATGCTCATAGGCGGGAATGCCCTTCTCAGTAGAGAAAAGCACGCCATGCTCATAGCCTTCCGCCTTGGCATCGAGGAACGGCTTCACCGTGATGGCCGCGCCAAATCCCTTGCCCTGCGCGGCAGGCAAAACGGCAACGCCATAGACGCTGGCAACGCCCGCGCCATTGAAGGAAATCGCCGTGGCGATCGGCTCGCCGTTGAGCCGCCCTACATGGATCTGGCACGGCGCCCTATCGATGCCGAAGGCCAGCGTGGCATCGATCCAGCCTTGCCCCGCCCAGGCCGGAATCTGGTAGGTCTCGACAAAGACTTTCGCAAAATCATGAAGGCCCGCTTCATCGCGGACCTGCGTGATGGTGAAATTCTGGTTGCGGCCCGTGGCAAGCTCCGGGTCCATATCGGCAAGCCGCATGGCCATGCAGGGTGCGCCTTCCGCCTTCTGAATGATGCCGCCGGCAAGGGCACGCGTCTGCCCTTCCATGTCGATGAGGCCGCGCGCCTCGAGCGCCGCACTCAGGCCATCGAGCGGTGTGGCAGGATCGGTCCACCAGAAGAAGAAGGGTGCATTGCGCTCCTTGAACCAGGCGATGTTTTCATCGGCGGCGGCAGGGATGGCATCTTTCTCCAGCCGGCACTTCCACACGCCCTTGTACATGGGGTTGGTGGGAAAGGCGTGATGGCGGGAGAAGGCAGAGTGCTCTTCAAGTTCGCCATCTTTTAGACCCGCCATGGCGCGGAACAGCGCATAAAGATTTTCCGCCACTGCCATATCGAGCGTGGTGCGCGGAACCTCTCCCGTGAGAATGGAGGCTGTCATGGCCTTTCTGATAGCTGCCCAGCGCCAAGTCTACAATGCCTCCAGCAGTCAAAACGGGTTAGCGCGCCGCCCCGCCCTTCCTTCGCCGCGCCCGCCGCGCCAGCATGTTGAGCGCCTCCACTAGGGCCGAGAAGCCCATGGCCGCATAGACATAGCCCTTCGGCACATGGAAGCCCATGCCATCGGCGATCAATGTCATGCCGATCATCAGGAGAAAGCTCAGCGCCAGCATGACGATCGTGGGATTGGCTTGGATGAACTTTGCCAGCGGATCGGCCGCCAGCAGCATGGCCGCCACCGCCACGATGACGGCGATATACATGATGGCGATTTCATTGGTCATGCCCACAGCCGTGATGATAGAGTCGATGGAGAAGACGAGATCGAGGAGCAGGATCTGCAAGATTGCACCACCGACAGTGAGCGTCACCGCGCCTTCCAGCATGTGTTCCTTGCCGTCATCGAGATCGACGCTGTGATGAATTTCCTTGGTGGCTTTCCAGACCAGGAACAGCCCGCCCGCAATCAGGATCAGGTCGCGCCAGGAGAAGCCGTGGCCGAAAGCCGTAAATATGGGCTGCGTCAATTGCGTGATCCAGGCGACTGTGGCGAGCAGCAGGAGGCGCATCACGAGCGCCGCAGAAATGCCGATCTTGCGCGCCCGTGAGCGGTCTTTTTCTGGCAGCTTGTTGGACAGGATGGAAATGAAGATCAGGTTGTCGATGCCGAGCACCACTTCCATCACAATCAGCGTCACTAGCGCGATCCAACCCTCCGGAGAGTTGACGAATGAGAAATATGTTTGGAAGAAGTCCATTCCAAATGCTCCTGAAGAATTTCCGTGGTCCAAAATCCTGCAATGGGGCCTAAGCTTTGGGCCTCCGCATGGCGAGCCAGAAGATCAGCAGCGCCACCGCAAAGGGAATGCCTGCCAGAACGGCTATGGCATCAAAGCCCACATATTGTGTGCCCTTCATGGCATCCGGAATGAAGATCAACGCACAGCCGCCGGTGAAGATCATCACCAACAATGCGATCGCCCCGAAAACCAGCCGCACGGCGGAATGCCGGGGCAAACCCCGTTCCTCCCGCCCCTTCTCACGAAGATTGAGAATTAACCAGATAACAGCAACGACAGCGGCAAAACCCAGCACGATCATCGCAAGAAATTCGAAGTCTGACATGGCTGGAGTCCTTTGGGCCTATAGTGGTGTCTGCGGCTT
>JBIOWL010000072.1:0-5653 GCA_044868645.1 Aestuariivirga sp. | reverse complement strand
AAATACAGATAATATTTATATTTCATATACTTATTGAGGAGCTCCTGGGTAGAGTCGGGCTGTCACGTCGTGATAGCGATAGGGGTGTGCGTCGCTCTCGAAGATCATGTTTTTTTCCGGCAGTGGTTCGATTGCAACATTGAAGACACCCTTCAGGATACGGCGGAAGGTGTTCACCGGCGTTGAGCGGTCGTTCAATCCCACACGCGCGGCCTCCGGCAGATAATAGGCGGCGAAGATCGCCATCTTCTCGCGCAGTTCATCGTCGCTGATCTTCAGCCAGTCCACATTACTCACATCACGGCCCAGGCGATCGACTTCCTCGCCGGCATATTTTTCCGGCCACGGACCTTCATCGGCCTGCAAGATGATGAGCGGGCGCGGCCCCGGCTTTGAGAGCAGGGCGTCCACAAGCTGGAGAATTCGCTGGTTGGTGTATTGCACCTGACCGGAATAATTTTCCGCACGGGTTTGCGCTTTGGCTTCCGCGATTTCCATGCAGCGGCCATCGGCGGCGGTGACAAAAGGCGGATGAGGGATGAGGAAATGGGCGAAGGTGAAGGTGGGTGAGGGATCGTCGGAAAGTTCCGCGAGGGCATCGAACATCTTCTTGGAGCGTTCGCATTGCCACCAGAGTGGATCAAGCTTGCGAAGCCCGACAAGGCGCGAGGCCCCGACGACAAGGGAATACTCATAGATGATGCGCAGCGCTTCGGGCAGTTCATAGAAATTGTGGTTCCGGTCGGCGGTTGCCATGCGGCGCGTGGGCTCCCACCAGGTGCCGAAGAAATGTGTATCATAGCCCATGGACTTGAAGATGCGCGCGGCGCGGAAATCCTGGAACTGGTTATAGATTGGCACCCAATCTGGTGACTCAGCCGTTTGCGGCGTCTGCAGTCTGTCGAGGTAATCGAAATTGAGTGATGACACGACAGAGGCCGCGGTGCGCTGGTAATTGGCATAGGCATCGCGCGGCACAATGAAGCCGCGCTTTTCGAGTTCCATCAGGAAATTGGTATTATCGAAGCCATAGATGTTCTGCAGCATGTCCTGGCGGGCATAGCGGTCAAAAATAATGTAGTAGACGTCAGGTCTTTCAGCGGGCGCAGATGCTACTGTGAGCGTATCGCCGAATACTTTCTGCACGCTATCCATGATACTGGCGCGTTCCCACATGATGGGATTGACTGCGATCAAATAGAGGCTCTGCAGGCAAAATATGCTGACAAAGATTGTGACAAAGGAATTGAAGAATTTTATGCGCTGGGGCCAGCGGATGAACACTATGGCAATGGCAAGCCAAATGAGTGCCCAAACCCAGTTGTTGCGTTCACCTACGAAAACGATGGCAAGGAATATTCCCGAAAAAGCGCAGGCGAGCAGCGGATCAACCAGCGGATGGCGGAAGAAAAGCAACACCAGAATCTGTCGAAGGATAAGAAAGGCCGCGAGAAGGATTACGGCGGAAAGCGCAGCGCTCTGCCAGGCGACGGAATCCACATTGCCTACGACTATGCGAAGCACGGGCAAGAGCGGAAGCAGGTAGGCGTAGACGGGGAGTTTCCAGAAAGATGAGCGTGGCATGGAATCTTCGTTTGAACGGATGGAACGCCGGCGACTCACACTTTCAACTCATAACGCGATTTGCAGGCCGTTTGAATCCTCAATGTCAGGTGAATGCAGTGTGCACTGACAGCTTTCTGACGGTATTTGGAGGATCAGTTACTGCCAACGCAGAGTTGTGCATGAGTAAGCTTTATTGCGCCCGCATCGCCTTGGCCGCGTCGAAAGCGAAATAGGTGAGAACGCCATCGGCGCCAGCGCGCTTGAAAGACATCAGCGACTCCGTAATGACCTTTGCAGGATCGAGCCAGCCATTCTGGCAGGCGGCCATGATCATCGCGTATTCGCCTGACACTTGATAAGCGAAGGTTGGCACGCCGAACTCGCGCTTTACCCGAGAGACGATGTCGAGATAGGGCATGCCTGGCTTCACCATCACCATGTCTGCGCCCTCAGCGATATCGAGCGCCACTTCGCGCATCGCCTCATCGCTGTTGGCAGGGTCCATCTGGTAGGTCTTCTTGTCGCCGGAAAGCATGGTGCCGGAACCCACCGCTTCGCGGAATGGTCCATAGAAGCCGGAAGCATACTTCGCTGCGTAAGCCATGATCTGCACGTCTTGAAAACCCTTCGCTTCCAGCGCCCGCCGGATGGCGCCCACGCGCCCATCCATCATGTCCGATGGCGCGATGATGTCGCAGCCAGCCTCCGCCTGCACCAGTGCTTGTTTCACCAGCACGTCAACCGTCTCGTCATTCACAATGCGCCCATCTCGCAGAAGGCCGTCATGGCCATGCGATGTGTAAGGGTCGAGTGCCACATCGCACATGATGCCGATCTCAGGCACCGCCTTCTTGATGGCACGCACGGCGCGGCACACCAGATTGTCGGGGCTCAGCGCCTCATCGCCGTCAGGCGTGCGCTTGCCGGCATCGGTGTTGGGGAAGAGGGCGATGGCCGGAATGCCAAGCTGCGCGGCCTCGCGTGCCCGCTCCACCGCAACGTCGACCGATTGCCGCATGACGCCCGGCATGGAAGCCACCGGCTCCTGCTGGCCCTTGCCTTCAATGATGAAGAGCGGCCAGATGAGATCGGAAGGCGTGAGCACATGCTCGGCCACCAGCGCCCGTGACCAGGCGCTCTTGCGGTTCCGGCGCATGCGGATTGAAGGAAAATTCGGCGTCATGGTGCATCCTTATCAGGCTGAAACTGACAAGAGAATGGCAAGCTCTTCACAGGCTTACTGACAGTGGCGGCGTTGGAAATCTCCTCCGCCCAGGCGTTCCTACACAGCATGAGCGCCACGGAGAAAAGCACGAAGCTCAGCATCATCGCTTCCTCTGCCGGTACACGCGCTCGTGCGAAAGGCCAATACCACCTTACAGGCGCACAGCGCTATTAAGTTGAATTGCGTCGTATGTGAAATTGGTTAAGTTACTTTTTACCTGTAAGCGCATGAAATGCCCAAGAGAAAAAGCGACACTCTGCCAGTTCCGGTGGCTGGCCTCGGAATCCCGTTCGCCCATGACCGTGTAAACAGCAAAAAGACGGTTTTGCAGGGACGCCGCAGACAAACTGTCGGGATGAGTTGGGCCACCGTGCCGTTGTTCCGGCGTATCATTCTTCACGCGGAAATTGTGCAACTTTTTTGCCGCAGTTTTGTGAAAAGTGCAGACATGAGACGCAACAGGCGGCCACCGTTCCTGGCGAGCCTTTCGGTGCTCGCCATGTTGCCTCTGGTGGGTTCCGCTGTTCAAGCTGCGTCTTCGACGACCGCCCAGGAAACAACGCAACTGGCACGGGCCTACGCCGTTGATCTCAGATGCCGGGTGCTTTCAGCAGCGGATGGTGACGACCTCGCACGGTACTTGCTCAACGCCCAGGCCTTGCTTGCCCGGCAATCATCGCTCAAGCAGGCTCAGGCGGCTGTCGCCGAGGGCAAAGCCGCAGCCGCAGGCAGCCTTTGCACCGCTGATGACAAGTCACTGGTTGTATCAACCCTTGCCGAGGTTCGTAGAGCCGGTACAGCGGTGGCAGAGCAGGCAAAAAAACGGCCGCCTTACAATGCCAGGGAACCAATGGAATTCGAATTCAAAGATTCTCCGCCGGCGGAGTTATCCTTTCCCAAGCCGACACTAAAACCGGAGATCGAGCCGGCGCCCGAAGCAAGAGCGGCCACGACGGTGCAGCCAAAGAAGATCAAGCCGGCGAAGTCAAAGACGAGCGCACGGAAGGTAAAGAAGAAGAGGATCGTGGAAAGGGTGCCCGCGAACTCGAATGCCAAAGCCGCTCAACCCCGGCGGAAGCCCGAAGGCCTCAGACAATATGGTAATCTGGCTGAGACCTATTACGTGGCGCTCAAATGCCGTTCCGTGAGCTATGAACAGGCTATGCGGCTCTATGGCCGGGTCATTAAAAGCCACCGGGCGGCCGTCGCCGCCTACCCGGCCTTTGAGGTCAGGGCAATTCTCCGGGCCGCCAAGGCCAAGGCGGATTTGGCCGATTGCGACTGACTTTATTCCGGCCGGTCAGGATTGGTAAACCTTAGCGGAAAAGAAGCCATAAACTGTCTCGTAAAATGCCGCGAAATAGCGAGAATATAAGACCAAATTTACCGAAACTCTTCAGCCCACCTTAAAAGCGCCGCGCTTATTTTCCTGCCCACAATGGGGACTAGCCAAAAAACAAGCCAACCCCGCATAACAAGGGATAGGTGGTAAACATGAGTACTCAGGTGCTGGGCAATCTGGCTTTGCAGCCGGTCGAACCCAAAAGACAGAACATCAAGCATCGCTATCTTGAGGCGCTGACGCTCATCGAGCGTTTGCACCGCCGCTTGCTTGACGTGATCAAGGACGATTTCGAGCGCACGGGTGAAAAAGAAGTGAACCCGGTCCAGGCGCTGCTGCTGTTCAACATCTCCGATGCTGAACTGACGGCGGGCGAACTGAAGACCCGCGGCCACTACCAGGGCTCGAATGTCTCCTACAATCTCAAGAAACTGGTCGAGGCCGGCTACGTCAATCATGAGCGTTCGAGCGCCGACAAGCGTTCGGTGCGCATCAGCCTGACTGTGAAGGGCCAGGAGGTCCGCACGCGCGTTGACGCCATGTACAACCGCCAGCTCCAGGCCATTGAGGAAGTCGTTGGCATTTCCGCCGAGGAGTTTGAGCGCATCAACAAAGCGCTGACCCGCCTCGAGCGCTACTGGACCGACCAGATTCTCTACCGTCTGTAATTTCCAGCCTCTAACGGGAATAGCGCCGCGCGACTCAGTCGAGTCGTGTGGCGCTTTCGTTCCGCAAGTGCCGTTTTGAACGAGCTGTTGTTGCGCAAATGTCGCATTGCCGCGAAATTGCCGGAAGGGGCTGTTTTTCGGCCCGATTTCCCTGATTCAAGTTCCTCGAAAATGCTGGCCGCCCATACGCGCTTCGTGTTTTGACGCGCGGGATGCTGGCTGGTAAGAGCAACAGAGGCCGCCCGCTTCGCGGGCGCCAGGGCAACAGAGGTGGCAATGGGTGATCGCGGCAAGTTGAGCCGTCTGGGCAAATTTTTATCGTTGTATGTTGGTGCCGTGGCGCTGGGCGCCATGCTGGCATTTGCTGTGGTGCCGTCAAACGCCGCAACCGTTCCGCCCAACAACACCAAGCTCACCACCCAGACGGAACTTCTCGTCAACAAGCAGGTCGTGCCGATGCTCACCGAGCAGTCGGCGGGGCAACTCGAATCACTCGCCCAGCGCCACCGCGACGTTGTTTCGAATGGGGGCTTTCCCAAGGTTCCCAACGGCACCTACAAGAAGGGCAAGCAGCACAAGTCCATCGGCATCCTCAACCGCCGCCTCTACTTGGAAGGCTACTTGCGGGTTGAAGCCACTCAAGGCGAATACGAACAGATCTACACTTCAGCGACCGAAGAAGCCGTGCGCCGCTACCAGCGCAACCTGGGTCTGGAACCGTCCGGCAAGGTTGATGCCGCAACGCTGAAGCAACTCAACGTAACGGCAGCCCAGCGCCTGCGCACCATCGAAGCCAACATTGAGCGCCTGCGCGAATATGCCAAGGATCTTGGGCCACGCTACCTCGTTGTG
>JBIOWL010000071.1:0-2126 GCA_044868645.1 Aestuariivirga sp. | reverse complement strand
AAAACGACAGGTGTTCTCATAGAGCTCGCCATAGGTGATTCGGCGGTCGTAATAGGGGTCGTCGCCCTCCCAGATGATGGCGGTCTGGTTCCGGCGTTTCTTCAGGTGGCGGTCGATGCAGTTATATGAAACGTTCAGAACACCGTCTTCGAACCAGCGGATCGAGACGTTGGGATATTCGAAAGTGGCGTTCCTTATTTTCTTGGGAGACTTGAACCAGTCGATCCGCTTTGCCTGCCTGGCCCAAAATTTATCCGGGTCCTTGACCGACTCGGCATACATCTTCCGGTAGGCCGCTTCGTCAATGTGGGCGCGTTTCTTCCATTGCAAGGGAACGGGATAGACCTTGTCGGACATCAGCAGAAACCTCATTTGTCTTGTGACCGCGAGAACAGCCATCCTGCTATGAATTTACACCGGAGGCAATTTCCGCTCTGCGCAATCCGCCCAGGCAAAGGCCCAGAACGGCGGCGGCAGCCCGGCGAGATGCAATTCAATTCCGGAAACAAGCCCGGGGCGAAGGAAGGGTGTTTGCCCGTATGAAGGCCGCGTAGTCTGAAATGCCCGGCATCACGAAGAACGCGCAGAAGAATCGAGACCGCCCATTTCACACACGATGCGCCATTCGTCAGGGTTGATCGGCTGAACGGAAAGACGCGAGTTTCTCACGAGTGCCATGTCCTTGAGGCGTGGATTGGACTTGATGTCGGCCATGGAAACCGGCGAAGGCAGATCGCGAACCGCCCGGAGCTTCACGCTCATCCATTGACCGGTCTTGTCGGTCGGGTCGATGTGTGCAGGTGCGCTGACTTCGACGATACCAACGATCTCCTTGCCGGCCCCAGAATGATAGAAGAAGCCGCGGTCGCCCACTTTCATGGCGCGAAGGTTGTTGCGCGCCTGATAATTGCGGACGCCGCTCCATTCCTCGCCTGCCTTGCCCTTTGCCTTCTGCTGATCCCATGACCAATCATCGGGCTCGGATTTGAACAGCCAATATGCCATGTGTCACCTCCAGCTCACTGTCAGCCGCGCTCCGGCCGCAAGGGCCGATTGAGCAGCTGATTGATCGCAGCATCAACGCCGATGCGGCATTCGAGAATATCGCTGACCGCTGCGCACAGAGGCAGGTCCATTCCCTGCTTGCGCGCCACGGCCATAACTGCCTTGGCGGTCGCCTCGCCCTCGATGGTTACTCCGCGCGCGGCAGCGCGGGCGCTGCCCGGGTCACTTCGGCCGACGGCTATGCCAAAGGAAAAGTTGCGCGACTGGAGCGATGAACAGGTGAGAATGAGATCGCCAAGGCCGGAAAGCCCGGTAAGGGTTGCCGGATCGGCACCCATGGCATGGCCCAGGCGCAGCATTTCGGTAAACCCGCGGGTGGTCAGGGCGGCACGGGCGCTGTCGCCCAATGCCTTGCCTTCACTTATGCCGCAGGCAATTGCGAGGACGTTCTTGATGGCGCCGCCAAGCTGCACGCCGAGGCGATCGGCAGAGGAATAGATACGAAATACGGGAAGGCTCAAGCTTGCGGCGAGTAACGCAGCGCCTTCCAGGGTTCTGCCGGCCAGCGTGACGGCGGTCGGCTTCTCCAGCATGACGTCGGCGGCAAAGCTTGGGCCCGACAGAATGTAGGTCTCAGCCCACGGACAGACTTCGGAGAGAACGTCCGTCATGAATTTTCCGGTTCCGAGCTCGATGCCTTTCGCCGCTATGACAATCGGGGCATTCGCCGAGGCGAGCCAAGGGGCACATTCTACCATCACACCGCGAAGGGCCTGCGCGGGCGGCGCGAGAATGAGCATCTCGCAGGGCGCCAGGTCCCGGCTCTCAGCGGTCACGCGGATTGCGGGAGGCAGCGCGGCCCCCGGCAAACGGGGATGCTTTCTCGTTGCGTTCAGCTCAGACGCCCTTTGGCGGCTTCTTGACCAGAGAACCACCGGCTTGCCGCCACGCGCGGCGACGGTTGCCAAGGCCGTTCCCCAGGCACCGGCGCCGATGACGCCAATCAACGGCGGGTGCGACGTCATGCTTTGATGCCTGCTCCCGGTGCCGGATCGGCCGAAGGATCAAGCGGCCAGCGGGCGCGGGCAGGTGCATCGAGACCGTCGATGAGCCCGCGCGCA
>JBIOWL010000070.1:0-4731 GCA_044868645.1 Aestuariivirga sp. | reverse complement strand
CCACCATTGGCTCCACCTCATTCAACAAGGCAGGAAAACGCAGCTTGAGGCGGCGATACATGGCCAGAGCCTTGCCTTCGCTGAGATTGGCGGCAAGCAACACGCCATAGGGTTGTTGCCGGCCTTGGGCGATGCCGCTTGCGGTCAATGTGACCTGCCGCGAAGCCAGCGCCACGCATTGTTCCGTGAAATCGCCTGGTCCATCAAGCGTTGGGATGGCGTGCACGGCAGAAACTTCGCGCCATTCCGCCGCTGTGCGGCCAGTGATGGAGGCGACGTAGTCCTGTGTCTCGGCCGGAAGGTTGCGCTTTCCCGAAAGCCAATCACTCACGCGTTCCTCGCCTGCGTTGTAGGCAGCTGCGGCGAGCCCGATATTGCCGAACTGTTTCTTGAGATCAGACAGAAACGATGCGGAGGCTGCCACTGCGCCGAGTGGTTCAAAGGGATCCAATAATTTGCGGCGCGCTGCAGTCTCCGGCATAAATTGCGCGATGCCTTGCGCGCCCTTGGGGCTCACGGCATTGGGATCGAACAGGCTTTCCTTCCATAACAGGCGGACAAAGAAGTTGCGGTCAAGGCCATGGGCGGCGGCCGAGGCTTCTACCGCATTGCAGATGCTTCGCGCGAATTCCGGCCCGTCAGTCCTTGTGGCGGCTTCCGCCGATTGAAGCAGCATCAGCGGCGCAACCAGCGCCCTAGCGTTTAACCAACTTGCCATTGCTCAATACGAAAGTTCGAGTCATGCGCTTGGCCAGCTCCACATTGTGGGTAGCGATGAGGGCACCAAGACCCTCTTCATGTATGAGCCGCATGAATTCCTCCTGCACCAGCGCCGCTGTGCCAGGATCGAGGTTGCCTGTCGGCTCATCGGCCAGAAGCAGCAAAGGACGATTGGCAATGGCGCGGGCAATGGCGACACGCTGTTGCTCACCGCCTGATAGTTCTGCCGGACGGTGATCAAGGCGGTGGTCAAGTCTGAGGCGGCCCAAAAGTTCTTTCGCACGCGCGGCTGCTGCTGACTTGGATGCGCCGGCGATCAATTGCGGCATGATGACATTTTCCAGCGCCGAGAATTCCGGCAGCAGATGATGGAACTGATAGACGAAGCCAATGCCAATTCGGCGCACGCGGGTGCGCGAGGCATCATCCATGGCCGTGCAGTCCTGCCCCGCCACCAGCACCTGGCCAGAGGTCGGGCGTTCGAGCAACCCCGCAATGTGAAGAAGCGACGACTTGCCGGAACCCGATTGCCCGAGCAACGCCACCACCTCGCCTGCGCGCACATCCAGTGAAAGATTGTCAAAGACGGTAAGTTCGCTCTCGCCTCCGCCGTAGTGGCGCGAGACTTTGTGCAGCGACAGGGCCGGATGCAGCTTCATTCGTATCTGAGCGCCTCGACCGGATCGAGTTTCGCTGCGCGCCAGGAAGGATAGAGCGTTGCGAGGAAAGTCAGCAGCAACGTGAGAAGGACGATCGCCGCCACCTGCACCGGCTCGATGCGTGCCGGCAGCTGGGCGAGATAATAGAGTTCGGCACTGAAGGCATCGACTCCGCTGAGGAGTTGGATGCCCTTGCGGATGTTCTCGGCATTGACGGCGATGAGCAGTCCCAAGAACAGGCCGGCGATGGTTCCCGTAACGCCCACAGCAGCCCCCGTCAGGAAGAACACCCGCTGCATGGCGGCAGAAGTGGCGCCCATGGTGCGCAGGATGGCGATGTCGCGGCTCTTGTCCTTCACCAGCATGGTGAGGCCCGAGATGATGTTAAGCGCCGCCACCAGCACGATCATTGCCACGATCAAGAACAGCATGTTGCGCTCTACCGTGAGCGCCGTGAAGAAAGCCTGGTTCCTGTCCTGCCAGGTCTGGATCATCATGCCATCGCCTGCGGCCTTGGATATGCCGGCAAGGTCGGCGCGGATATTGTCGGGATTGCTCACATTGAGCTCAAGCGCTGTCACACCGCCCTGCAGGTCAAAGAAATCCTTGGCTTCCTCGAGCGGCATGTAAACAACACTTTCGTCATATTCCGACATGCCCATCTTGAAGATGGCGACGATGGGGTAGTCGCGGATGCGCGGCGTCTCGCCGATCACGGTTTCCGGCCCATTGGGAGCGATCAAAGTGATGTTGTCGCCAAGACCCAGTTGGTGCTTCCAGGCCATGCGCTCGCCGATGGCGACACCACCGGACGCATCGAAACCTTCCAACGAAGCTTTCTCATCCAGCACGGTTGGGCTTTTCATGGCGGTGCGCAGCGATGAGTTGTTCACAGCGGACACTTTCATCATATCCTGTTCACTCATGCCGCGCACAATGGCGCCGGTGGCATTCTTGATGGAAGAAACCATCACCTGGCCTTCGACCAGCGCCAGCACATGGACCACATCCGGCGCCTGCTCCAAACGCTTGCGTATGTCTTCGTAGTCGTTCAGCGGATTGAGCTGCGGCTGGTAGATGGTGGCATGGCCCGAAAAGCCCAGCACCTTGCTTAAGAGCTCCTGGTGGAAGCCGTTGAAGATCGACATGACCACGATGAGTGTCGCCACACCCAACATGATGCCGAGGAAAGAAAACAGCGAGATGACCGAGATGAAGCCTTCTTTGCGGCGCGGGCGCAGGTATCGCAGCGCCAGCATCCATTCGAATGGAGCGAAGGGTTTCGTATCGGGAAGGGAATTGCTTACCACTGATTGCCGTCACCCCGGCGCAAGCCGGGGCCCACTGATGAGCCTGCAATGAAGCAAATCGCAACGATAAACAATGGCGGTTGACGCTTAATTGGGTCCCGGCTTTCGCCGGGATGACGAAACGGGGTGTGGCAGCTATCAACCACTTAACCTCTCCACCACCTTGTCGAGCGCCACGTTCTCACGGGCGCCCGTCTTGCGATTCTTCACTTCAGCGATGCCTTCCTTGAGGCCGCGCGGGCCGATGATCACCTGCCAGGGCAGACCGATCAGATCCATTGTCGCAAACTTCGCGCCGCCCGGCTGATTGCGGTCGTCATAGAGAACGTCCCTGCCCTTGGCTTTAAGGCCCTTGTAGATTTTCTCGCAAGCGGCATCGGCTTCCGTATCGCCCGCCTTGATATTGATAAGGCCCACATCAAAGGGCGCCACGCTCTCGGGCCAGATGATACCCGCATCATCATGCGAGGCTTCGATGATGCCGCCCACGAGGCGCGATACGCCGATGCCATAGGAGCCGGAAAGCAGCGTCACCATCTTGCCGTCCGGGCCTTGCACCTTGCATTCCAGCGGCTCGGAATATTTATCGCCGAAGAAGAAGATATGGCCCACCTCGATACCTCGGCCCGTCAACTGGTGACTCTTGGGGACACGTTTGTCGAACTCTGCCGGGTCATGTTTGTCATCCGTTGCGGCATATTTCGCCGTGAACGTATCAACAACCTTGGCCACAGCCGCGACATCTTCATAGTCGATATCCAGATGTTCCCAATCCATATCGTGGAAGTCACGGTCGAAAAAGACTCCACTCTCCCCGGTATCAGCCAGAATGAGAAATTCATGGCTGTCGTCGCCACCGATGGGTCCCGTCTCGGCGCGCATGGGCACTGCCTTGAGGCCCATGCGGGCAAAGGTCTTGAGGTAGCTCACGAACATCTTGTTGTAGGAGTGCTGGCCCGCTTCCCGCGAAAGATCGAAGCTATAGGCATCCTTCATCAGGAATTCCCGGCCCCGCATCACACCGAAGCGCGGGCGCACTTCGTCGCGGAATTTCCACTGGATGTGATAAAGGTTGCGCGGCAGGTCCTTGTAGCTCTGCATGCCCGAACGGAAGATGTCGGTGATCATCTCCTCATTGGTGGGGCCATAGAGCATGTCACGATCATGGCGGTCCTTGATGCGCAGCATCTCCTTGCCATAGGCGTCATAGCGCCCCGACTTGCGCCACAGGTCGGCAGACTGGAGTGTCGGCATCAAAACCTCGATGGCCCCCGCCCGGTCCTGCTCTTCGCGGACGATCTGCTCAATTTTCTTGAGAACCCTGAAGCCCAGCGGCAACCAGGAATAGCTCCCCGCAGCTTCCTGCCGGATCATGCCTGCCCGCAACATGAGCTTATGTGAAACGATTTCTGCCTCCTTCGGATCGTCGCGGAGGATGGGCAGAAAATACTGGGAAAGACGCATTGAGAATCCCTGAAGAAGGCCGGAGTTGCGGCCCTTTTAAGGGTTTGGGGAGCCATGACAAGCTGCCCTCCGGCGCGCAAAAGTGCAATTGCCGTCCAAATGGTCAAAGAATTGATGCATTTTTCACTTGGCAGACGGACAAATTTGCGGCACCGTCCGCCAGCAATAAAAAGACCGAGATTCACGGGGTACGTGACCCAGGTCTAGGGAGGATGACAGAAGCCGCTCCGTGTGGGACCGGGACCTGTCATGGAAATCGACTGAAGGCGGAGGCCGATGGGCTTCCGCCTTTTTTGATTTGCCCCCATCCGCCCCCTCAGTCCTTCGGACAGCTCCCCCAACAAGTTGGGGGAGCGAAACCATACACCCTTCCCCAGCTCTGCTGGGGAAGGTGGCCAAAGGCCGGATGGGGGCACTTCAGAGCCATGTGCAATTGTGCTGGGCGGATGGGGGCACATTGCGCGACGGATTCTGGCCCCTACCAGCGTCCATGTTCCGGGAGCGGATCATGCAACGCCAATCACACCTTCATTTCTCTCGGGGTCTTCGCCGCAACCTCACACCTGCAGAAGCGAAAT
>JBIOWL010000069.1:0-7635 GCA_044868645.1 Aestuariivirga sp. | reverse complement strand
GCCACATCCTCATTGAAGCCGATGTCGGCATTGCTCGCGGCAAGGCCAGGGTTTGGACCTGCGATCTTACCCACGGCTACATCGACATCAATGGCTCATACCGAAGCTGATGCGCCTTCTGCTCGTTGCTGCGGCCGCTCTTGTTGATCCCGACGGCCGCGTTCTTGTCACTCAGCGTCCGGAAGGCAAGCAACTCGCCGGATTCTGGGAGTTTCCGGGCGGCAAGATCGAGTTGGGCGAACGCCCCGAAGCAGCGCTCATCCGTGAACTCAAGGAAGAGCTGACAATTGACGTATCGGAAAGCTGCCTGGCACCCTTGACCTTCGCCAGCCATGCCTATGAGGATTTCCACCTTTTGATGCCGCTTTATGTCTGCAGGCGCTGGAAGGGCATCGTGAACGCAAGCGAGGGTCAGGCCCTGAAATGGCTGCGTCCCCACGACTTGCGCCAATTAGCGATGCCACCCGCCGATGCCCCGCTGATACCGTTTCTTGAAGAACTACTCTGAACCTATTCACGCCTCATAGGCGATGGCCGCCATCATGCCGGCATTCATGTGATAGAGATGATGGCAATGGAAAGCCCAGGTGCCAGGATTGTCGGCATCGAACTGGATGGTGACCGCCGCCGCTGGCGGCACAAGCACCGTATCACGCAACGCACCGCGGAACCGTTTGCCGTCAATGGCGACGATACGGAAATAATGGCCGTGAAGATGCATCGGATGGGCCATGGATGTCATGTTGTGCATCATGATTTCGTAGCGCTCGCCTTCCTTCACTCTGAAGATCACGTCATGCATCGCTAAGGGCTTGCCATTGAGGCCCCACAAATAGTCGGCCCCTCCGCCTGTGAGCATCACCATCTCGGTGCGGGCCACCGGATCCTTGGGCCCTTCCGAAACGGCTTTCAGCGTGCCTTCCAGCGACAAGTCGAGCATGTCGGCGGGCCGTTCCACCGGAGCGATTTTGGCAACCGTCGCATCACCCGCGGTCAGCACAATAGCGGCAAGCTGCGTTGTTCCTTCCGCCTTGAACAGGATAGGCCAGGCGCCCGAGCCCTGCGGCAGAGACAGGCGGATATCCGCCCTTTGGGCGATAGCCAGGGGAAAGACCGATCCTTTCACCGGATAAATGGCATTGCCGTCCACCGCAATGAGTTCACCCGTGATCTCTCCAAGATCGATCCAGAAATTGCTTGCCGCCGCGCCATTGATGATGCGCAGCCGGAAGCGGCCCGCCTTTTCTGATCTGACCACTTCTGGATCTTCCACCGTCCGGTCATTGGCCAGCATGGCATCGAAGGCTACGTCATTCACCATGCCCGCCATGTTCATTGGACCGGCACTTGCCATGTTCTGACCGGAATGCCCGGTGTGGCCGCCTTCTGTGCTTTGCGCCATGCCCATGCCATGGCCAGCATGAAGGCCGCCGCCACCCCGCAATTCCGCGAGGATTTCTGCTGGATCGCGGAAGGTGAAATCATGCAGCATCACCACATGTTCCTGTTCGTCAACCACGGGCTCGCCCGCTTCCTTGACGATGAGCGGTGCCGCGAGCAGCAGTTGTTCCTGCAAACCCAGATGGGAGTGCATCCAGTGGGTTCCCGTGCGCCGGTTCTCAAAACGGTATTCCGCCGACTGGCCGGGTTCGAGCGGCTGAGCGGATAGCATTGGCACGCCATCGAACTGGCTGGGCGGTGCAAGCCCATGCCAGTGGATCAATGTCGGCTCCGCAAGTTGGTTGTGGACATCGACCGCGAACGGATCGCCATAGCGTGTGGTAAGTCCGCCCGGCTTGCCATTGACCTCAAGGCCAAGCACCTTGGCCGCCTTGCCGCTGACTTCAAGCACGCGGCTTGCGGCGGCGATTTTCTGCACTTGGGCAGCCTCGCCCGCCCGTCCCCATGCTGTCATTGTCAATGCTGCACCACTGAGCGCGAGCACGGAACGCCTGTTCAGTTTTGTTGTCACCACTACACCTGGCTTCTTCTGCACCGTATTCTATCAGCCGTGACTGTGCCGAAAAATTGTCAGGCCGGCAATTCTGGTTACTATACGCCCGCAGCGGACCCACACCTTAATTTCCTGTTAGTCAAAGGCTGAACTCTCGCTGAAAAACCTGCACAAACAGGTCATTGCTACAACATTTGAGACAAATTGAAGCGACCTGTTAACGGCCTCGCAAGATTCCGGCCCGTAATGTGCCGCTCGAACCGGGAACGGCCCTTGGAGCTGCGAAGATGATACTGAATCTACTGCACAGTTTCGCCCGAAACGACAAGGGTGCCACCGCCGTGGAATATGGCTTGATCGCTGCTGGCATTGTGCTTGCCATCGTTCCCATCATGGGAAACGTAAACAGTGGCGTGTTGAGCATGTGGGGCGCTATCGGAGACGCATTCGCGCCATAACCCGGTCAGAGTCCCCGGCCAATCCCCAGAAACTTTTCCCGCCTTTGCGTACGCAGCACATCTCTTGAAACGCCCGCGAAGGCCTGAAGATTGCGCGCCACCGCCTCGCCCACATTGCTGATCGTCTTTTCCGCATGGCGCTGCGCGCCGCCAGGCGGCTCGGGGATGATCTCATCGATCACCCCAAGTTTTTTCAGATCCTGAGCCGTCATCTTCAGGGCAGCGGCCGCATCCTTGGCCCGCGCTGCGTCGCGCCAAAGGATGGAGGCGGCGCCTTCCGGGGAAATCACGCTATAGATGGCATGCTCCAGCATCAACACGGTATTGCCAGTCGCAATGGCAATCGCCCCGCCCGAACCGCCCTCGCCGATAATGACGGAAATCAGCGGGACGCCCAGTGACAGGCAGCAATCTGTCGAGCGGGCAATGGCCTCGGCCTGGCCGCGCTCTTCAGCTTCAACGCCCGGATAGGCCCCTGATGTGTCAACCAGTGTAAGCACCGGAAGACCAAACCGGTCGGCCATTTCCATGAGACGTACGGCCTTACGGTAGCCTTCGGGCCTTGCCATGCCCCAGTTGTGTTTGAGCTTGCTTTGAGTGTCGGAACCTTTTTCCTGGCCGATCACTACAATGCCCTGGCCCTGAAAGCGCCCCAACCCGCCCACGACGGCTTCATCTTCACCAAACTTGCGGTCTCCGGCCAGGGGTACAAAATCCGTGATGAGGGCGCTGATATAGTCCAAGGCATGGGGGCGATTAATGTGGCGCGCCACTTTTGCCTTCTGCCAGGGATCGAGATCTGCATAGAGCTCGTTCAGAAGCTTCTGCACCTTGGTCTCAAGCGACTTGACTTCATCCGCGATGGAGACCGAAGCATCACTCTGCGCCAGCGCCCTGAGCTCGGCGATCTTACCCTCAAGCTCTTCAACCGACGCTTCGAAATCAAGGAATTCCTGCATGATGCCTCACATTGAGGCTTCTAACTGGCGAGCACGGAAAGGAATGTCAACTTTTCTGCGCTGTCTTGGTTGAGCCCTTACGACGGGCCATGGGATGATATGTCTCGACCGCGCGCTTCAGCCTTTCCGGCTGCACATGCGTGTAGATTTGCGTCGTGGAAATATCGGCATGACCCAGCATCTGCTGCACCGCGCGCAGGTCAGCGCCATGAGCAAGCAGGTTCGAGGCAAAGCCATGGCGCAGCACATGCGGTGAAATACGGCTTGTCGGGATGCCAGCGGCAGCAGCAAGTTTTTTCAATTCCAGGGCAAAGTGCTGCCGGGTCAGCGCCCCCGACGCACCACGCGATGGAAAAAGCCATTCGGGTTTCTTATTGCTGCCCTGGCGCAACTCTCCCAGGTAGTTCTCAAGAACGCTTCTTGCGCGCGCCGAAACAGGAACCAATCGCTCCCTGCCGCCCTTGCCCTTGATCGTCAGGAATTCCTTGTCCGAAACTGCCGCTGAATATTTCAGCCCCACGAGTTCTGACACCCGAAGTCCGGTGGCGGCGAGAAGCTCGATGAGACACAGGTTGCGCAGCGCCTTGAGCCGCACCGCCGGAGGCCTGGCCGGAACCGCCTCTCGCGCTGCCTCGGCCAGACGCAGCACCTCGTCCGCGGCAATCACCGTAGGAAGTGCCCGCTGGGCGCCCGGTCCTTCAACGATGGCGGCGGGATTGGTAGAGCTGAGATTTTCGCTGTGCAGGAAAAGGTGGAACTGCCGGATGGCGGAGAGCTTGCGCGCCACCGAACTCTTGACCATGCCGCGGCGCTCCAGATTTGCCAGATAATCCCTGATGCCTTGCGCTTCGGCCTTTTCTGCCGGAACTGCCCTTGCCGCAAGGAATGCTGAATAATCCTCAAGGTCCCGCCTGTAGGCTGCGATGGAGTTGGCCGCAGCCCCCCGTTCAGCCGCCATCATCTCCAGGAACCGGCCAACCAGCCGGTAGCCTGTCTCGCCGTCAGCCTTGCCCATTACCCTTGCCCATTACCCTTGCCTGAGTTTCTCATGGGGCAATGATTTGATCACCTCCGTCTGTTCGGGCGGAAAGGTAGCCAGCGCATAGGCACCGCCATAGACGGCACCCGCCAGAGCCGCCACCACGAGGAGAAATCGCACAGTATCGGGAATGAACATGAAGCTACCTCGCGCAAACATAGCCCAGATTCGGCTTCTGGCGAAATTGCCAGTTAGCGCGTTTAATTTCACCTGCAGAACCGCTAAAGCGATGTCAGGGTAATGGGAATTGGCAATGCCGAAGAATAACTTGTCCGGAGAGGTCGAGGCCGCGCTCAGAAATCTGGGCGGGCGCTCCGTTGTCCTTGTCGGCCTCATGGGGGCTGGCAAAACCTCTATTGGCCGCCGGCTTGCGGAAATTCTCGGCCTGCCCTTCGTCGATGCCGACCATGAGATCGAAGCGGCGGCTGGAAAAAGTATTCCCGACATTTTCACCGAACACGGCGAAGCCCATTTCCGTGACGGAGAAAAAAGGGTCATCGCCCGGCTTCTCGAAAGCGGCAGCCAGGTCTTGGCAACCGGCGGCGGCGCCTTCATGAATGCTGAGACGCGGGAGCGCATCAGGCAACGCGGCATTTCCGTCTGGCTCAAGGCTGATCTTGCCCTTCTCATGCAGAGGGTTTTGAAGCGCGGCGGACGGCCTCTTTTGGAAAATGCCGATCCCGAGGCCGTAATGCGCAAGTTGATGGAAGAGCGCTATCCCGTCTACGCCACCGCCGACATCACTGTCGAAAGCACCGATGCCCATCACGCAGCCATGGTCAATGAAGTGCTGCGGGCGCTGGCGCAGTGGCAACAAAAGGAACAGGAACAGAATGCCTGATACCCAAAATGGCGCCGACAAAGTCCGGGTTAACCTCGGAAAGAGGTCCTATGATATTTTGGTGGGTGAGGGCCTCCTCGCACAGGCGAAGGAATTGTTGCTGCCCCTCCTCAAGCGCAAGCGGCTGGCCATTGTCACGGATGAAAATGTGGCAGGCTTTCATCTTGCGAACCTCGCAGCCGCGCTTGACGCCAATGGTATCGAACACAAATCACTTGTCTTGAAACCCGGTGAAGCAAGCAAAAGCTATGCCGGGCTGCAGCAGGTCTGCGAGTTCCTGTTGGCATCGGGTATCGAGCGAAACGATGTGGTGATCGCGCTTGGCGGCGGTGTCGTTGGTGATCTTGCCGGCTTTGCCGCGGGCATCCTGCGCCGGGGCGTGCGCTTCGTGCAAATCCCGACAACGCTTCTGGCCCAAGTGGATTCTTCTGTCGGCGGAAAGACCGGCATCAACTCGCCCCATGGCAAGAATCTCATCGGCGTCTTCCACCAGCCTTCTTTGGTGCTGGCGGATCTGGACCTGTTGAAGACCCTGCCTAAGCGTGAACGCGCGGCGGGCTATGCCGAAGTTGCCAAATATGGGCTTTTGGGCGATGCCGCATTCTTCGATTGGCTCGATCAACGGGTCGAGGAAGTGATTGCCTGTGACACGGATGCCGTGCGCAAGGCAGTGCGCCGTTCCTGTGAAATGAAGGCCGGCATTGTGGCGCAGGACGAAACTGAAACTGGCGTGAGAGCCCTCCTCAATCTCGGCCACACCTTTGGCCATGCACTGGAGGCCGCCACCGGCTACTCCAACCGCCTCTTGCATGGTGAATCCGTTGCTATCGGCATGGTGCAGGCCTTCCGTTTTTCAGGAACGCTTGGCCTGTGTGACCCACGTCTGGCCAATCAAGTGGAGAGGCATCTCAAGCGTGCAGGGCTTCCCACCCGTGTCAGCCACATTCCCGGCAAAGTGCCGCCGCCCGCAAAGCTTCTTGAGATCATGCACCAGGACAAGAAGGCTTCCGGCGGCAAGCTTGTATTCATTCTGGCGCGGGCTATCGGCGAGACATTCGTTGCCCGCGACATCGCGGAGAAGGATGTTTTGGATTTTCTTGAGAAGGATCGGCGCGAGTCATGAGCAGTGAAATTGCCCCTGCTATTTTCTCTGTTATCTGCCTGATCATTGTGGCTGCCTTTTTTACCGGCGCGGAATCGGGATTGACGGTTGCCTCAAGGACAAGGCTTGCCGAACTCGAAAAGCGAGGCTCTGCCCGCGCCAAGTCGGCGCTTCATCTGCTGGAGGCGCCGGAGCGGCTGATGGGCGGACTGCTTATCGGCAATATCTTTGCCAGGATCGCCGCTGCGGCTGTCGCCACCGCCGCCCTGATCAAGGTCGTTGGCGGTGGCGGCGCCTTCATCGCTGCAGTCGGCATGACCATCATCATCCTGATCTTCGCCGAAATCCTTCCCAAGATATTCGCAGTCACCTCCCCTGAACGCACTTCGATTGCCGTTGTCCATGCTGTTCGCCTGATTACTGCCGTCCTGGCCCCCATCGCTCTCGCGTTGGAATTGATTGTGAGGGCTGCGCTGAAACTATTCGGCGCAAACCTCCGGGACGATGTCCACGTATTTTCGGCCCGTGGCGAATTGCGCGGCGCCGTTGACCTAAGTCACGAGGAGGAAGCCCTTGTGAAGGAAGAGCGTGCCCGGCTGGGCGGCATCCTCGATCTCAAGGAACTCGAGGTGGCGGATATCATGATCCACCGCACCAAGATGAAGACTCTCGATCTCGGGCTTGAACCGCAAAAGCTCGTCGAGGCCGTCCTTGAAAGCCCGCATACGCGCATGCCCGTTTGGCGCGGCAAGCCCGACAACATTGTGGGCATTCTTCACGCCAAGGCGCTGTTCAAGGCGCTACAGGAAGCCGAAGGAGACGCGGCAAAGATCGATTTTGAGAAAGTCGTCGTGCCCGCCTGGTTCGTACCCGACACCCGCCCGCTTGAAGATCAGCTCAACGCCTTCCTGCGCCGCAAGACTCACTTTGCCCTCGTTGTCGATGAATACGGCGAAGTCGAAGGGCTCGTCACCCTGGAAGATATCCTTGAGGAGATCGTGGGCGACATCAAGGATGAGTTTGACGCCGTGTCGAGCGGCATGCGCAAGACGAGGGACGGCGCCTATCTGATTGACGGCACGGTGCCGATCCGCGATCTCAACCGTACATTTGATTGGCAATTGCCCGATGACGAAGCGACCACCCTTGCAGGGCTGGTCATTCACGAGGCACGCATGATTCCCGAAGCAGGCCAGGCTTTTTCATTCCATGGCTTCAAGTTTGAAGTCCTGAAAAAGCGCAAGCAGCAGATCACCCAGATCAAGGTAACGAAGATAGAGCA
>JBIOWL010000068.1:0-9177 GCA_044868645.1 Aestuariivirga sp. | reverse complement strand
CTGTTCAGGCCGGCGGCAGCAGCCGCTTAGTTTCCGCTGATCAGGCGCGGGCGGGGCTGATCTTCCACTGCAGCCGCCTTTGCAGGTTCCTCGAGGTCGAGGCTTTCAATCTTGACGCCGCGCTTGGAAATCTTGTCGGCAGTCACACCAAGTTTCTCCAAATCACCATTGGCCAGATCAAAATGACGGCGCAGGTCCATGCTGCGTTCCTTGAGACGCGTCACATCTTCCAGAAGCCGTGTTACTTCCTGTTTGATGATGTGGGCCTGGTCGCGCATGGCCACGTCCTTGACGATGGCCTGCATTGTTTGCACGATCAGCATCAGCACATTGGGCGAAGCGAGGATGACGCGGGCGCGGTGGGCCTTCTGCACCACATCCTCGAAATGCTCGTGGAGGTCAGCATAAACCGACTCGGACGGCACAAACATGATGGCGGTGTCCTGGGTCTCACCCGCAAGAAGGTATTTTTCTGAGATGTCCTTCACATGCTTGGCCATGTCAGTGCGCAGCCGCGCACCTGCCTCACGGCGCGGAACTTCATCCTGCGATTCACGCCAGGCCGAGTGGGCCTCGAGCGGAAACTTAGCGTCGATCACCAGCCTCAACTCAGTGTCCGGCAAAGTGATGAGGCAATCGGGCCGGGTGCCGTTGCTGAGTGTCGGCTGGAAGGCGTAGGCCTTGGCATGAAGGCCATCGCGGATGATCGCTTCCATGCGGCCCTGGCCGAAGGCGCCGCGCGCCTGCTTGTTGGAGAGGATATCTTTCAGGCCCATCATCTCGGTTGAAAGCGAGGTGATGTTGCGCTGGGCGGCATCAATCACCGCCAACCGCTCGTTCAGCACGTTGAGGGATTGCGTCGTGCGGCTCGCCTGTTCGGAAAGGCCAAGGCCCACGCGCTGGCCCACGGCCTCCAGCTTCTCGTCAAGGGTGCGCTGCAGATGAACGGTATTGCCCTGCGACTGGGCGGCGAAACTCTGCAGCGCGCCTGAGAGTTCAGCGAGGCGAAACTCAAGCTCCATGGTGCGGCGGGCTGTTTCATCTTGTTCCTGTCCGCGGCCCTTCATGGCGCGATAGGCGAGGACCACCGTGGCGATCAGAAGCAGCAGCGCGAATGCGCCCGCCATGAGCAACACATCGAGCAGGCTTACCGCATGCTCGCCAATCGTCATCAAAGTTGAGTCGAAATCCATTCCGGCAGCTTAACAGATTCGCGAGAGGCTGGAACAGGCCGTGAACAACGGGAAAGACCCGTCCGGCATACTCAGCTGGACGGGTCTCCCTGTTCCGCATCGGACTCGGGACGGCGACAGGAGCCCGAGACGGATCAAGTCTTTCAGGCGAAGTGAATGGAAATGCTAAAGAAATGGCCCTCTGGAAGGCCGCCTATTCCCGCTTCGATCCCCGCCGGATCGAGAAGAAAGGTGGCTTCTGAATCGGGCGGCAAGAGAGCGCGGTTGGGGCCGCTCCAAGGCCATTTTGCGGCAATTTTGCGAATGGTGATTCGGCCCTTCGCAGAGCAGAAAAACTTTGCAAAAGTTTTTCAAGAACACGCAGCCGCAGAAAAAATTTTCTGCGGCTCATTAGGTCTGGCGCATCTTCCGCTTCACAGGCGATGCCTGCTCGCCCGATGCGCTAATCGGCGAAGGAGTCGGTGGCGCGCACCAGCGCATCGGTCAGGCCTGGTTCGGTTGCCGTGTGGCCCGCGTCATTGATGATTTCAAAGCGGGCGGAGGACCAGCGCTTGGCCAACTCATAGGCCGTCCCCGCCGGTGTCACCACATCGTAACGGCCCTGGATGATGACGCCCGGCAGATGGGCCATGGCGCGCACATTGTCGAGCAGGGCGCCGTCATGGGCAAAGAAGCCACGGTTGTAGAAATAGTGGCATTCGATGGAGGCAAAGGCGAGGGCAAAGCGCGGCGTTGCAAAGGATGTCTCGCGGGCAGGATCGGGCAGCAGCGACAATGTTGCCCCTTCCCACCGGCTCCAGGCCCTGGCGCAGTGCAGGCGTTCCTCTTCGTTCGCTCCGGTCAGTCTCTTGTAGTAGGCGGCGATGATGTCGCCGCGCTCGTCTTGCGGAATGGGCGCTAGGAAGCGTTCATAGGCCTCGGGAAAAAGATGCCCGGCACCTCCGCCATAGAACCATTTCAGTTCCT
This sequence comes from Aestuariivirga sp., assembly GCA_044868645.1. Classification (GTDB taxonomy): domain Bacteria; phylum Pseudomonadota; class Alphaproteobacteria; order Rhizobiales; family Aestuariivirgaceae; genus Aestuariivirga. The sequence continues at coordinate 7,018 of JBIOWL010000068.1, read as the reverse complement.
TCTCGCGCACCGCAAAGATGCCGCGCAAGACCAGTTCCGACACCATGCCGGGATGCATCTGGGCATAGGCAAGGCCAAGCGCTGAGCCCCAGGAGCCGCCGAGCACCTGCCAGCGGTCAATGCCGAGGTGCTTGCGGAGTTTCTCGATATCGGCAACGAGGTCCCAGGTGGTGTTGTGCTCGAGCGAGGCGTGGGGCGTGGAGTTGCCGCAGCCACGCTGGTCGAAGAGAATGATGCGGTAGCGCGCCGGATCATGCATGCGCCTAAGGAAGGGCGAGATGCCGCCGCCGGGCCCGCCATGCAGTACGACGACCGGCTTTCCTTTCGGATTGCCGCATTCCTCGAAATAAATTTCGTGCAGTGCGGAAACCGCAAGCCTTCCCCTGTTAAAGGGTTCGGCCTCGGGATAGTAGCTGCGGCGACCAGAAACTGTCTGGGCGAATTGCTGATCCATTTCCTCTTCCGTTCCGCGCTGGATAGCGGCAAAGCCGCCGCCTTCCAAAAGGATTTTGACCCCATCACGCGCTTGTGTGAAAAGACCTCACGAGCAAGGGCAGATGGGTCAGGCCAGCATCATCATCGTCGACGACCACCCGCTTTTCCGGGATGCCATGCGCTTGTCCATTGCGCCAGCCCTTCCGGGAGCGGTGATCGAGGAGGCAGGAAGCCTCGATGAAGCCATTGCAAAACTCGATGCGCTGCCGGATTGCGATCTGGTGCTGCTCGACCTCAAAATGCCGGGCGTGCAAGGGCTTTCGGGCCTTGCCTATCTCAGGGCGCAATATGCGGGCGTTCCCGTCGCCATCGTCTCGGGCCAGGAAGAACCGGCAATCATCAGGCGCGCCCTGGCGCTCGGCGCTTCGGGCTTCATTCCGAAATCAACGCCGGCGGATGCCATCCGTGAGGCGGTCAAGACCATCATTAATGGCGGAGTCTGGGCCCCGGCGGCGGCATCCGCCACATCGCCGGAGGAGCGCGAGATCGACGATCTTTCGCGGCGCCTCGCAACACTGACGCCACAGCAGGTGCGCGTGCTGATGATGCTGCGCGAGGGACTTCTCAACAAACAGATTGCCTATGCGCTCAGTGTTTCGGAGGCGACTGTCAAGGCCCATGTCTCGGCCATTCTTCTCAAGCTCAATGTGGACAGCCGCACACAAGCCGTAATCGCCGCCGGCAAGATCGACGGCGAGGCGGTGTCATCGCAGCATAGCGAAAAATGACACTGGTGAGGCCAGAACTGGGAAGACTTGTTAGATTGAAGCTACCGATATTCCATCGTCACCCCGGCGAAAGCCGGGGCCTATTTGTGAGTATCAGAAATGGGAACGACGGTTCACACTCTCCGGCAGACTGCCTGTTGCGCTGGCTCAGTGGGTCCCGGCTTTCGCCGGGATGACGATCTCAAAACCCCTCACAATGGAAGGGGGAACCAATCCTTCTTCAGTTACTCCGCCGCCTCGCGGCTTAAGGCGAGTTGGGCCAAAACGGCGCGAAGCGCTGCGGGTTTCACGGGTTTCCGCAAGACACGAATGCCGACGGCTTCCGCCTGCTCGCGCACGGCGGGCGAGTGATCGGCGGTGATGAGCACGGCGGGCACCTCATGGCCCAGCCTGCGGCGCAGCGATTGCACCAGTTCGATGCCATCATCGCGGTGGATGTGATAGTCGGCGAGAATGGCATCAAAGGGCCGCTTGCGCTGACCAATGCTGCGCACCGCTTCGGCGGCTGAGAGGGCCGAGGCAACCTTGACGCCCCAGCCCGAGAGCAGTGCCTTGAGCCCGTCGATAATGGCAGGCTCGTTATCCACCGCAAGAACGTGAAGGCCCGCAAGGGAATCAGCCTGCACCGGTACTTTCCGCACCGGCGCCGGTGCGATGGCTTGGATTCGCCCGATTGGCACGGCGACAGAAAACAAACTCCCCTTTCCCACCTCGCTTTTCATAGCGATGGGATGGCGCAGGGTCCGGCACATGCGCTCGACAATGGAAAGGCCTAGCCCCAAGCCCGGCGCCAATTCCTTGTCGCGGCGCAAGCGCTCGAATTCGCGGAAGATCAGCTTCTGCTGGGCTTCGGGGATGCCAAGGCCCGTATCATAAACCCTGAACTCGATGCCGCCGCCGCTGCGTTTGCAGCCAACAAGCACGCGGCCCTCGCGGGTGTATTTGATGGCGTTGGAAATCAGGTTCTGCAGGATGCGGCGCAGGAGCTTGCGGTCAGAGCGCACACTAGTGCTGCAGGGCAGGATGGTGAGAGAAAGGCCCTGAGCCTTGGCGGCAGGTTCAAACTCGCGCCGCAAGGGTTGGAGAATATCCTCAACGGCAAAGGAGGTCAGCTGTGGCTTTACCGCGCCTGCATCGAAACGGGAGATGTCGAGGATGGTGGAAAGAATTTCCTCCACCGCCTCGAGCGAGGCATCGACATTGCGGGCAAGCTCGCCACCCTTTCCGCGCCCGGCCTTCTCCACCAGCGAAGACGTGAAAAGCCTTGCGGCATTGAGCGGCTGGAGAATGTCGTGGCTTGCGGCGGCGAGAAAACGGGTCTTGCCCTGATTGGCCTGATCCGCTTCCGATTTTGCCTTCGCCAGTTCCTCATTGAGCTTGGTGAGTTCGGCGGTGCGGGCGCGCACGCGCTGCTCTAGCGTCTCGTTGGCACGCTGCAAGGTGTCGGCGGCAGCAACGCTTTCGGTGACATCGGTGAAGGTCACGACAAGCCCGCCATCCGGCAAGGATCCGGCATGAATATCGATCACCGTGCCATCGGAAAGCCGCTCGCGCAGACTCCCTTCGCTGCCGGAAAGCGCCTCTATCGCTACAGGCAATGCCTGTTCCAGCTCGGCGTTGCGCCTGCTGCGTGAGAGCACATGATGCATCACGTCGCTCAAGGGTGTGCCGACGCGGGCCATGGGCTCAGGAAGCGCCAAAAGGCCGCGGAAGGGCGGGTTCCAGCACACAAGCTCTCCACCGCCGGCAAAGACGGCAATGCCCTGCGGCACATTGTCGATGGCTGTCTGCAGGAGATCGCGGCTGTGCTGGATCGCCGTCGTGGCATCATCGAGAAGCTGCGTGGCGCGGCGCGAGCCCTTGGCATGGCGCTCGAGCAACAGGGCCATGACGAGGCGGCTCGATGCGGGACCCACGGCGGAAGCCAGCAAATGTTCAGCATGGTTGATGGCGACAATATCTGCTTCCAGCTTGCCATCGTCATCAAGCTCGCGCTGGGCGGCAAGACTCGCAAAGGAATTGCGAGCGCGCTCCTCACCCAGATATCTTGAAACACTCTCTTCAAGCTGGCCCATGGTGATGGAGGAGCGCCAGAGCCTGAAGCCTGCGCCCGCGCCCAGCTGCAGGTCACGCGCCAGGAAGACCTGGGCCTGGAGCGCTTCGATGCGGCTCACGGGACGCAGCAGCGAAATACCCACATAACAGCCAATATTGAAAAGAAGGCTCCAGATCACACCATGGGTCAGTGGTTCGAACTCGATTCCCAGGAGTTGCCTCGGACGAAGTGCAGAAAGACCGAAGAGCCCGTTGTCGAGAAGCTCGCGGCCGAGCCAGCCTGAATCGATGAAGGATGGAATGAGCAGCGTGAAGGCCCAGATAACAAAGCCCGCGCTGATGCCCGCCATGGCGCCCTTGGCGGTGCCACGCTTCCACATGAGGCCGCCAAAGAAGGCCGGGGCAAATTGCGCCACGGCGGCAAAGGAAATGAGCCCGGTCTGGGCAAGCGCGGCGGAATTCCCGGCAACCGCGTAATAGACATAGGCCAGCAACAGAGCCGCGCAGATGATGGCGCGGCGGATATTGACAAGGGCGCTGTTGCCGCCGGCGCCTTGCCCACGCTGGAAGATATTGTTTTCTCCCTGGCGTAACAACACCATGGGCACGATGACGTTGTTCGAGACCATGATGGACAAGGCGATGGTCTCGACGATCACCATGGCGGTTGCAGCGGAGATGCCACCGACCGATGCTATGAGTGCAAACCAGTTGGCGCCCGCTTCCAAGGGAATGGCGAGCACATAGGTATCCCCGTCAATCGCCGGCAGATGCAGCAGGCCATAGATGGCAATGGGCACCACAAAGAGATTGATCACTACGAGGTAGAGCGGGAAGAGCCAGGCGGCGCGGCGCACATCATTGCCATGGGCGTTCTCAACGACTGTCACATGGAACTGCCGCGGCAGCAGCAGAATGGCGCAAGCCGAGAGGAAAGTAACGGTGAGCCAGCGGCCACCGTCTGGCGCCTGCTCAAAGACACTGGCAACGTCCGGCTTTGCCAAGGCATCCGCCCATAATTGTTCAGGCCCGCGGGCCAGCACGAAGGTGACGAACAGTCCCACCGTCAGGAAGGCAAAGAGCTTGACGATGCTTTCAACGGCGATGGCCGTCATCAGGCCGTCCTGGTGCTCGGTTGCATCCACATGTCTCGTACCGAAGAGCATGGCGAAAATGGCGAGCGCCACGGTGATGAAGAAGGCAAGGTCGATGCCGGGCGTTGCATGCTGGGCCGCCACGGCGCCCGCCATCATGGCTTCGAGCGAGAAGTAAAGCGCCTTGAGCTGGATGGAGATATAGGGAACGATGCCGATCACGGCGATGAGGGCGACAAGCGCGCCCAGCATCTCGCTCTTGCCATAGCGGGCGGCGATGAAGTCGGCGATCGAGGCGATGTTCTGGCCCTTGGCGATCATCACCACGCGGCTGATCAGCGGATAGCCAAAGGCAAAAACGAGGATGGGACCCAGATAGACTGGGATGAAGTCATAGCCGGTGCGAGCGGCGGCGCCGACGCTGCCGAAATAGGTCCAGGAGGTGCAGTAGACGGCAATGGAGAGTGCGTAGATCAAGGGCCGCGGGCGGCGCTTGCCCTTGACCTGCTGGCTGCGCCAGTCTCCCCAGGAAGCCACGGCAAAGAGCAGGCCCACATAGGCGACGGCCACAAGAAATATGGTCCAGCCATATACCGGCATTTCCTACCCTTTCAGCCTCAGTCTGGCAGATCGTCCGTCAACGGTGCAAGCCCGTAGCGGGCCCATCCCGGCCCCTTCCGGCGTTCAAACTGCTGGGTTAATGAATGCGCCCCCGGCGGGTGCCGCCGGCGCAACTCTGATTCGAAAAAGGGGACTCCTCACATGTGGAATGAGTTCAAGAGTTTCGCGTTCAAGGGCAATGCCTTTGATCTTGCCATCGGCGTCATCATCGGCGCCGCTTTCGGCAAGATCGTCGATTCCATCGTCAATGACCTGATCATGCCCATCATCGGGGCGATCTTTGGTGGTCTCGATTTCAGCAATTATTTCTTCGGGCTTTCTTCAGCGGTCACGGCGCCGACGCTGACCGCGGCCAAGGAACAGGGTGCGGTCTTTGCCTATGGCAACTTCCTCACCATCCTGGTCAATTTCCTGATCATCGCTTTCATTCTGTTCCAGCTGGTGAAGGTAGCAAATCGTATGAGGAGGGCCGAACCGGCGCCACCGCCCGCGCCTACGCCTTCGGAAAAGCTGCTGGCGGAAATCCGCGATGTGCTGAAAAAGAAGAAGTAAGCGTTTAGTGCAATAGAGGCCTGAAACCCGGATGCATTGCATCCGGGTTTTGTTTTTGCTCAAAGCCCCCGATGCTCAACAGCGACCTCATCTCGAAACTCACCAAACCCGCCCAGACCGAACCCGACAGCGGCATCGTCAATGTGGCCATGTATGGCTTCGGCCGTCCCGGCATGATCGCCTTCTGGGCAGGCGAAGGAAATCTGCCGACGCCGGAGGCCTTCTATCGCCCCGTGGGTGAAAGCCTGGCCAAGGGCGAGACCTTCTATACCTGGCAGCGCGGCATTCCGGAATTGCGGCAGGCACTTGCGGCCTATCACACGCGGCATTTCGGCAGGCCCTTTTCCTTCGAGAATTTCTGCGTGACGGGCGGCGGCATGCAGGCGATCCAGATCGCCATACAGATGCTGGCCGCCGATGGTGAAGAGGTGATCATCCCGACGCCCGCCTGGCCCAACTATCCGGGACCTCTACGCATTCAAGGAACGGTGCCCGTCGAAGTGCCCATGCTGTTCAAGGACCATCGCTGGTCGCTCGATCTTGACCGGCTCTTTGCGGCAGCGGGGCCAAAGACAAAGGCCATTGTCATCAATTCGCCCTCGAATCCGATCGGCTGGTGCGCCACGCGGGATGATCTCATTGCGATCCGCGACTTTGCGCGGGCAAAGGACCTGTGGATCATCGGCGATGAAATCTATTCGCGCTTCTATTTCGGCAAGGATGGCGCCAAGCGCGCGCCCTCCTTCCTCGACATCTGCGACACGGAAGAGCGGCTCGTCCTTTGCAACACCTTCTCCAAGAACTGGGCGATGACGGGCTGGCGGCAGGGCTGGATCCAGGTGCCGAAGGCGCTGGCTCCCGTGGCCGAGCGCTTGATCCAATATAACACATCGGGATCGCCTGTGTTCCTGCAGCGGGGCTGTGCGGCGGCGCTTGAACGGGGTGATGCATTCGTTGACCAGCAGGTAGCCACCGCACGGAAGAACCGCGCCATCGTGGCGGAAGCGTTGCGTCCACTCAACCGCATTCATTTCCAGATGCCCGATGGGGCCTTCTATTTCTTCTTCGCCATCGAGGGCATGAAGGATTCACTCACCACGGCGCGGCGTATTGTAGATGAGGCCAATGTGGGCTTTGCCCCCGGCGCAGCCTTCGGCGCGGCGGGTGAAGGGTTTCTGCGCATGTGCTATCTCAAAGACGAGGACAAGCTTCTCGAGGGCCTCGATCGCTTCAAGAAGTGGCTGGCTACGCACGAGCCGAGTTAGCTGCAAGTTCCGTCATCCCGGCGAAAGCCGGGAACCATTGAGCCCATTCAACCTGCATTGAGTTCATTGAAATGATTCAAGGGGTCCCGTGTCGCGCTTCGCTTGCACGGGATGACGATCAGGTGAGCAGCGTTTCCACACCATCAATCACAAACTGCACTGCAAGGGCTGCAAGGATAATACCGAGGGCGGCCGATATGCGTTCGGC
>JBIOWL010000067.1:0-2243 GCA_044868645.1 Aestuariivirga sp. | reverse complement strand
TAACCCTCGGTTAGGATGCGCTCACCCGAACCATCGGGCTTCATTACGCCGATCGCAAACTTGCCGTCATAGTTCTTGGTGAAAGCGATCCACTGCCCGTCCGGAGACCAGACGGGTGTCGAATAGCGTCCCTTGCCGAAGCTGATGCGGTTCGCTCCGCCACCGCCTGCGCTCATCACATAGATTTGCTGTGTGCCACCCCGGTCTGATTCGAAGGCGATCAGCCGGCCATCCGGAGAATAGGAAGGCGCTGTATTGATCGCCGGCACATCGGTCAATTGCTGCAGCCTGCGTGACTGCAGATTCATGTCGAAGAGGTTTGAATAATTGCCGTCATCGCTCTGCAGGCTCATGATCACCTGGTTGCCGTCCGGCGAAAAGCGTGGCGCAAAACTCATGTTCGGAAAATCGCCCACGATTTCCTTCTGCCGCGTGTCGATGTTGTAGATATAGACGCGCGGCGTCCCGGTATCGAAGGACATGTAGGTCACCTCGTTTGAGCTAGGCGAGAAACGCGGCGTGAGGATAAGATCGCCCCCCACCGGCAATTCGCGCGGATTGAAGCCGTCCTGGTCCATGATGGCGAGTTTCTTGATGCGCGCCGACTTGTCGCCTGTCTCGTTGATGAACACGACGCGCGTGTCGAAATAGCCGCCAAAGCCTGTCAGCGCCGTATAGATCTGGTCGGAAATGCGGTGCGCCATGCGCCGCGCCAGTTTCGGCGAGGCGGCGAGATTCTGGGTCGCCAGCACTTGGCCAGAGTTCACGTCATAAAGCTTGAAGGAGGCGCGGATCTTGCCTCCTTCCTGCACAGCGGAGCCCACCACCAGGGCCCGCGCCTGGATGGCCTGCCAACTGCCAAAGTTCGGCTGCTGCTCAACGCTGCCGAATTGTTCGGTGTAGGTGTCCGGCGGCAGCGGATTGAAGTAACCGGAACGCCCCAGATTATTGGCGATGACACCGGACATTTCCGCCGCGATCTCTGCTGTGCTTCCATCGGAAAGGAAAGGCACAATGGCAATCGGCAAGGGATTGATCTTGCCGCCCGTTACATCCACTTCAAGCGCGCGCGCCGGCGCAATCGCAATCGCAATCACAATCGCAAACCACACCAGAATTTTCACGAAATTTGCCGCCGGCCGCATCACAATTTCCATAATCCTCAATCGTCTCCCTAACCTGACATCATGTCCGGCGTGAAGTTCACGGTGATTTCCTGCCACATGTCATAGCGGTCTTTTGGCAGGAAGTCATAGGCCTGGCATTCCATGACCGCCGAGATGGCCGATTGCGCCGTTGCCGCGGCAAGTGCATCGCCACCGCCGCCGCCGACAACAATGGGCAAGCCTTCGACATTGCCATCGCGCCTCAGGTTGAACTGCACCTTCACGCTGATCATCGCCTCGCGCGCGCCGGGCGGCACCGTCCAGCACTCCGAAAGGCGCTGACGCAGCGCATCAATCAGCGTGGCGGCAAGCTCCGCATCCTCGCCTTGCACGTTGTTCTTGCCCTTTTCGGGCGTGCCGGCCTCTTCGCTCTTCTTCAAGGTTGCCGTCTGCTGTTCGCTGCTGGTGTCCTTGAACATTTCCTCAAGCGCCGCCGTATCAAGCTTGCGCTTCTTCATGTCGGCTTCAAGCTTCTTCTGCGCTTCGGCCGCCTTTTTCTTTTTCTCTTCTTCCTTCTTCTTCTTTTCTTCCGCCTTCTTCTTTTCCTCTTCCTGTTTCTTCTTCTCTTCTTCCGCCTTCTTCTGCTCTTCCTCGATGATCTTCATCAAAGGATCGGAATCGAGCGGCTGCTCCTCCGCCTTGGGCTCAGGCTTGGGTTCCGGCTTAGGTTCTGGTTCCGGCTGCGGTTCGGGTTCCTGCGGCGTGGGATCAACTGCCGCATATTTCTTTTCTTCAGCCACATTCTCCAGAGGCTTGGTGTTCTTTTCCGCTTCGGAAACCTTGGGCTTGGGCTTTTCTCGCGGTTTCTCCTCGACGGTAGACTGCGCCTTCAGCTTTGTCTCGTCGGTGATGTTGGAGATATCAACCTGAATAGCTTCCACCGGCTTGATCTCCGGCGGGGCAATGCCGGGCAGGCCGAAGAGCGCCGCGGCGACGATCAGCGCATGCAAGGACACCGATGCAATGGCGCTGCGCTTCATGGGATCACTTGCCGTCAGCAGGTTTCAAGGGATCGAGAGGCAAAGTGGCGAGCCCCACCTTGCTGTAGCCGGCACCATTGAGGTCGCCCAGCACCTT
>JBIOWL010000066.1:0-2337 GCA_044868645.1 Aestuariivirga sp. | reverse complement strand
AAACTTTGGTGGCGGCAACACCTCTGCAAAGGTCACGCACAAGGATCCGCTCACGGGCGAAGATGTTGAAGTCCTGTGGGTGAAGGGCTCCGGGGGCGATATTGGCTCCATGAAGCTTGATGGTTTTGCCACGCTCTACATGGACAAGCTTCTCTCGCTGAAGAAGCTCTACGAGGGCCTCGACCAGGAAGACGCCATGGTGCACGCGCTGAACCACTGCATCTTCAATCTTAATCCACGCGCGCCCTCCATCGACACTTGCCTGCACGGCTATGTGCCATGGCCCCATGTGGACCATGTGCATTCCGATGCGGTGATCGCGATTGCTGCGTCCGAAGCATCGGAAAAGCTCACGACGGCAATTTTTGGCGATGAGATGGGTTATCTGCCCTGGCAGCGCCCCGGCATTGATCTCGGCATCAAGCTCGGCAATCTCGCCGCCTCAAATCCGAAACTTGTAGGCGTGGTGCTTGGCTCCCACGGTCTCTTCACTTGGGGGAAAACCTCGAAGGAATGCTACGAGACAACGCTGCGCATCATCAACAAGGCGGCAAGCTGGCTCGATAAGAATATCCAGCGCCCCGTTTTCGAGGGCGAGGCCGTCAACTCACTGCCCCCGCAAGAACGTCGCGCCGCCGCCATTCGCCTCATGCCGGAAATCCGTGGCCGCATCTCCAGGGAAGAATACAAGGCTGGCCATTTCAATGATGCGCCAGAAGTGCTCGAATTCGTCAACAGTAAGCAACTTGGTGAACTCGCACCTCTTGGAACTTCCTGCCCGGATCATTTTCTGCGCACCAAGATCAGGCCGCTGATCGTTCCTCACGATGCCGATGACACAAAGCTCGACGATTTGCTGGAAGGCTATCGCAAGGACTACGCAGGATATTACAATCGCTGCAAGCATGCTGACTCTCCGGTCATGCGCGATGCCAACGCCGTCATCTATCTCGTGCCACAGGTCGGCATGCTCTCCTTCGCCAAGGACAAGGCCACGGCCCGCATTGCCGCTGAATTCTATGTGAACGCAATCAATGTCATGCGCGGCGCCTCGGGCGTTTCGAAATATAGGGGTCTTCCCGAACAGGAAGCCTTCAACATCGAATATTGGCTGCTGGAGGAAGCAAAACTCCAGCGCATGCCCAAACCGAAATCGCTGCAAGGCCGTGTCGCGCTCGTCACAGGCGGCGCCAGCGGCATAGGCCTTGCCATCGCTGAAAAGCTGCTTGCCGAAGGTGCCTGCGTTTCAATCGCCGACATCAATGAAGGAGGCATGAAGGAAGCCCAGGCCGCACTCGCTAAGCGCTTCGGCAAGGACAATGTCTTTGCCGTAAAAATGGATGTCACCAGTGAAGACGCCGTCATCAAGGGCTTTGAAGACACGGTCGCCCAGTTCGGCGGCCTCGACATTGTTGTGAACAATGCCGGCATCGCCATCCCCTCGCCCGCCGAGAGCACCACGCTCGATGTCTGGAACAAGCAGATGGCCATACTTGGCACAGGTTATTTCCTTGTTGGCCGCGAGGGTTTCCGAATCTTGAAGCGCCAGAATTGCGCTGGCTCCATGATCTATATCGCCTCGAAGAACGGCATGGTGGCTTCGCCCGGCACTTCCGCCTATGGCGCCATGAAGGCTGCCGAAATCCATCTCGCCCGCGTGCTGGCGGCGGAAGGCGCGCCGCTCGGCATCCGCGTCAACACCGTCAATCCCGATGCGGTGCTGCGCGGCTCCAAGATCATGTCTGAAGGCTTCCGTCAGAGCAGAGCCGCAAGTCTCGGCATCAAGCCTGAGGAACTCGATGATCACTATCGCAAGCGCTCGCTCCTCCAGCGCTCCGTCTATCCGGAAGACATTGCCGAAGCGGTCTACTGGTTCGCCTCCGATGCCTCGAACAAATCAACAGGCAATATTCTGAATGTGGATGCAGGCCACCTTGCATCCTTCACGCGATAATCTCTCCCCCAGCTCCGCTGGGGGAGTGGCTCGAAGAGCCGAGGGGGTGTACCCATCAATTGAGCTACCCCCTCCCGGCTTCGCCGTACTCCCCCAACTAAGTTGGGGGAGAGCGCAAAAGAGGAAACAATGACCTTTTCCATCACCGCTGACTTCATCTCCTCCCACAACGCCAAACTCGAAAAGGCGCATAAGGAAGACTATGCGCACCTTACCCGCCAGTTGGAGCGGCGTGGACTTGCCATAGAAGACATCACCAAACGTGCCATGAACTATGCCGTGGCACGACAGCGTCCCGGAAAGGGACGCGGATGGCTGATCGGAAGATGCACGCGGAAGAGGTACACACGGACGCCGCTCTCGTCCGACGGCTGCTCGAAGGA
>JBIOWL010000065.1:0-4993 GCA_044868645.1 Aestuariivirga sp. | reverse complement strand
CTCTACAACATTGTCCGGTCAACGGATGCCTGTGCGCCCTGGACCTTCGGCACGTCACACCTCATGCGCAATCTGGCTGGTCGCGGTCTATTGGCATGAACCGAGTATTATCGATTGGCGAATGCATGGTGCAGCTCCGCGAGGAGCGTAAAGGCAAATTCGCGCAAGGCTTCGGCGGTGACTCGCTCAACACCGCCGTCTATCTGTCCCGCCTCGGCGTCAGCACAAGCTATCTCACCGCTCTTGGAACAGACTCCTGGAGCGATGCCATGATCGCCCAATGGAACAAGGAGGGCGTGGACACATCGCTCGTAAATCGCGTGGCAGGCCGCATGCCCGGTCTCTACATTATCCAGAATGAAACCAATGGCGAACGCCACTTCTCGTACTGGCGCGACCGTTCGCCGGCGCGGGAAGTCTTCGCGAAGGAAGACCAGGCGCTGGCCCAGGCCTTCCTGCAATTCGACCGGATATATTTCACGGGAGTCTCTCTTTCCCTCTACGGGCCGGAGGGCCGCGCCCGTTTGTTTGACTATTTGCAGCGCGCCAACGACGCAGGTGCTTGGATCGTGTTTGACACTAATTTCCGCCCCGCCGGATGGCCCGATGCCAAGGAAGCCGACGGCGCCTTCCGCCAGGCCATCGAAATGGCGGATATACTCTTTGCCTCCCATGAGGACATGAGCGGCGTTTTCGGCAAATCGGGAGAAGCCCTGTTCAATATCGCGCCTTGTGCCGAGAAGATATTGAAGTTGCCCGATGCTTCAGCCCGGCTTGTGTGGCGCAACCACGACGAGGTGGTAGCCCCGCTACCGGTGAAGAAAGTGGTCGACACGACTGCTGCAGGCGACAGTTTCGCGGCAGGCTATCTCGCAGCGCGCTTGGCCGGAAAATCACCTCTGTTTGCAACTGGCATTGCCCACCGGCTGGCCAATATCGTGATTCAGCATCCGGGTGCCATCATCCCCCGCAGCAAGATGCCCAAGGGAATTCTCAAATAGGAACGAACATGCTCAAAAATCTTGATCCCCTCCTCAATGCCGATGTCCTTCACGCCCTGCGCTCCATGGGCCATGGCGATGATGTCGTCATCTGCGATACCAACTTCCCGGCCGACTCCGTTGCGCGTCAGACGGCTTATGGCAAACTGCTGCACATAGATGCAGACGCAGCCCGCACCGTGCGCGCCGTTCTCTCGGTCATGCCGCTCGATACCTTCGTGGAGGATGCAGCTCTTCGCATGGAGGTCGTCGGCAAGCCCAAGGAAATCCTGCCTGTAGCGCAGGAAGTCCAGGCCGAGATCGACAGAGCGGAAGGGAAGTCCTGGCCCCTGGGTACCATCGAGCGCTTCGCCTTCTATGAGCGCGCCAAGAAATCCTACTGCGTCATCCAGTCGGCCGAGCGCCGCTTCTATGGCTGCTTCATTTTCAAGATGGGCGTCATTGCGCCAGACGCAAAGCTGGGATCCTGAGCCATGGCAAAGGAAGGCGTTGCGATCCTCGGCATATATGTCGCTGACCTGGCTTTCACCGCGAAACGCCAGCCCGTCATGGGCGAAACGCTTTTGGGCGCAAAATTTGCCATGGGTCCTGGCGGCAAAGGCTCGAACCAGTCAGTCGCAGCGGCGCGCGCCGGCGGAAAAGTCACCTTCATCAGCAAGGTCGGCAAGGACAACTTCGGTGATGCAGCACTTGCCATGTATGTGCGCGAGGGAATCGTGGCGAAAGTCGAACAACTCTCTGATACCTCGACGGGTGCCGCCTACATCTTTCTGGAAGAAGGCACGGGCAACAACGCCATCATCGTCGTGCCAGGCGCCGCCGACAGGATCACGGTTGCGGATGTCGAAAAGAATGCTGATGCCATCCGCAATGCCAGGGTCTTCATGACCCAGTTGGAAGTGCCGCTCACTGCTGGAATGCGAGCATTGGAAATCGCCCGCGAGGCCGGAACCACAACCATCCTCAACACCGCGCCTTTCGTGCCAATCGATGATGCCATGCTGCGGCTCGCGGACTTTGCAACCCCAAATGAAAGCGAAGCTTCTGCTCTCACAGGCGTTGAAGTGAAGGATCTGGACACGGCCCGCAAGGCAGCCGATATCCTTGTGAAGAAGGGTGCGGCAACAGCGCTCATAACACTTGGTTCGCAGGGTTCCCTTCTGCATTCTGCAAGCGGGTCCACGCACATACCAGCCTTCGCAGCCGGCCCGGTTGTCGACACCACGGGGGCCGGAGATGCCTTCAATGGCGGGTTTGCAACGGCCCTGTCTCTGGGTGCGATACCCTTGGAAGCGGCCCGATTTGGCAGTGCGACGGCAGGGATTTCCGTCACCCGCCCAGGCACCGCCCCATCTATGCCGAATCGTGAGGAAATATTGAATCTGTTGGCTTTATCGGCTTGAACCCTTGCGGATGGTCCCGCGCAGCCCTATGTGACCGGAATCCAGTCATAAGAGGAATTTGTGTTCGATAGTCTGCTGACAAGTGAAGGTCTGTTTGCACTTGGCCAGGTCATCATGATCGACCTTGTGCTTGCCGGTGACAACGCCATCGTCATTGGCCTGGCCGCCGCCGGCCTGCCCAAGGATCAGAGAAACAAGGCCATCCTGGTCGGCATCATTGCGGCCACGGTCCTGCGCATCATGTTTGCGATGGTGACAACGCAACTCATGGCCATTTTGGGTCTGTTGCTTGTCGGTGGAATCCTGCTGCTCTGGGTCTGCTGGAAAATGTGGCGCGAACTTCGCGATGGCGGTGCTGAAGCAGAGGCGATGGAAGCACTGTCCGACGAAGACACAAACAAGGACGGCACCGTTGCCCGGACAGCACCGCGCAAGACCTTTTCACAGGCGGCCTTGCAGATTGTGGTGGCAGACGTCTCCATGTCGCTCGACAATGTGCTGGCTGTAGCGGGCGCGGCGCGGGAGCATCCCTCGGTCCTCATCATTGGCCTTGCGCTTTCTATTGCGCTGATGGGCCTTGCCGCATCCATGATCGCAAGGCTGCTGCAGAAACACCGCTGGATTGCCTATGTGGGCTTGCTCACAATCGTCTATGTGGCCTTGCGCATGATTTATGAGGGCCTCATTGAAATCTGGCCCCACATGGTGGCGGCGCTGGCCTGATCAGCTTCCCGGCAGTCGCTTCTTGTCGCCCTGACGCGGAAGCGTTGTCTCAGGCATGAAGGCGCGCCGCATCCATGCCACATCGGGTGCATCCCAGTTGGGATTGTTTCCGCACACCATGTCGAAAAATGCCACCGCATTGGCGGGGCTGTCCGCCGCGTTCTCCTTGAATGAGTCCCAGAAGGCCGGGTCGTCTGCCAACCCCTCGGTGGGAGGCTCCATGTCGCCCATTTCATGCAATATGGCGGAAGCAACCGACAGGCAGAAGCTGGTATAGGCATAGCCTTCCGGCCAGCGCGACAGTGGATGAGAATCCGAAACCGGCGGGCTTTCCTGCAAGCGGATGGCTTTCAACGGCTTTGCCGAAATGAGCTCTTTCAACATCAGGCCCGCAGCATAAATCACAAAATCATGACGGTTGAGCGCGGCCAGATGCTTGGTCGCATCAAAGTGCTGACGCCACTTCGCGAAGGCTTCCGCCAGCAAAGCGTGGTCAACTTCCGAGGACAGACCTGTGCCCCTGAAGACGAGATCGAGATTGCGCTCGAAGGTGCGAAGAATCGTGCGAAATCGCCGGGCCTCATGGGAGAGGTCCGGGGTTGCTGAAATCTCGTCTTTGAGCGGCAGTTCCATTGCCGCATTTTCGCTTGACCATCGCCCCCCTGCAAGGCTCAAATTGCCTCGGAGTTAAGTGCATGACTATTGCCCTTCGAACCGCCGACTCAATGATTGCCCATGCTATTTGCATGGCTGCTGGCCTGCGCGACGGCCTCAGGACAGCGCAATTCTACGCCCGCGACCTGGCGCGGGCGGACAGCGGTGGCAGCACGCCCGCCAATCAGCCAACCTTGTTGTCGAGCGCCGTTGCCGGGGCCGCCCGGCTGGTGGATTGGCTCTTGAATAAGGGGGCGGAATGGTCGGTACGGCTGCTGGCGCCCCATTGGCGCGACCTGCCATCGCCGTTCACGCCCGGCATGCGCGCCGAGGTGCTGAAGGCAATCCGTGAAAACAGGCTGGAGATGACTTCTCTTTTCACGGCCTATTTCTTCCGCGCGGCGCGCCACATCCTCGATGGCGCAACGGTAGGCCCCAATCTGGTACTTGAGCACCGTATTGACGCTGCGCGCCGCTTGATGGCGGCCGAAGGAATAGCCACGCCACCCGATTCACCCGCACGAACCCTCGGTGCAGCCTTGCTTCATCTTGTTGAGGCTGATCCCATCGTGAAGGTTGGCGAGGCAAAGCCCGGTCATGCTTCTCTTGCCGGTCCCGACTTCAATCTCCCGGTCATGGCGACGGCGTGCCTGGCGCTGATGCTGGCGGAAGAGGGGAAACCGCTCGAGACCTTGGATGAAGACGAGTTTTTCGCCATCACAAGCGCGCTTCTGGCACCGCGCCTTCCTGGTCTCGTTGATGCCGTTGCGCGCCGCGACGCAAATGCCCTTGCCGAACACCTGACGGCCGTACGAAATCTCTATTGATTTAGGCGAGCATCAGCGCAGGGTCTTCGATCAGTTGCTTGACAGACTGAAGAAGTGCAGCGCCCACAGCGCCATCCACGGCGCGGTGGTCGCAAGACAAGGTCAGCATCACTTGCGTGGCAAGAACCGGCTGGCCATTGACGGGAATGAACCGCTCAATCGCCGCGCCTACCGCCAGGATGGTTGCTTGCGGTGGATTGATAATCGCCGAAAACTGCTCGACACCGAACATGCCGAGATTGGATATGGCAGCGCTTCCGCCCTGATACTCCGCAGGCTGCAACTTTCTTGCCCGCGCCCGAGCCGCAAGATTTCTCATCTCCGTGGAGATGGTTGAGAGCGTCTTGCTCTCCGCCGCGCGGATCACAGGCGTGAAGAGACCTCC
>JBIOWL010000064.1:0-4739 GCA_044868645.1 Aestuariivirga sp. | reverse complement strand
GAGCCGCTGTTGAGCCCGATGACCTTGACCATGCCAATCCTCCACATGCAGTTAAGTAACGAAATGGATACAAGTGCAAGATTGGCCGCTTGTCCATTGCGGAAGTTTGAGGGATGGCATGCGGAATTGAACCGCTATTGCCTTCTTGCGCTAAGGTTTGTGGGCGCCTCCGAACTCTGTTTTTTGGGTGCCGGGAAAACTTGCCCTGATATATACTTTTGTGGTATGAGTATATACTGGAGAAAAGGTCATGGGAATTTTCATCAAGGACCCAGAAACAGACAAGGCTGTGCGGAAGTTGGCCAAACAGCGCGGCGTGACGCTGACGGAAGCGATCCGCACGGCTGTTTTGAAGGACTTGGCTGAAGACAAATCCGCCGATGAAGACGCGCAACTCGCCGAATTGCACAGAAAAGTTGCCTCTTATCCAGATACAGGCCTCAAGGCTGACAAGGCATTCTATGACAGCCTTTATGAAGACTAGCCGTGTTCATTGACGCGTCCGCTGCTGTCGCAATCATACTGGATGAACCCGAACGGGAACTGCTTCGCGGCAAGCTGAAATCGACCCGACATCGCTACATGTCGTCAATCGCCGACTACGAAACAGTCATGGCTGTCAGGCGGGGAAAGCAGATCAACACACCTGACTCCTACGCGATCCTCAGGCAGTTTCAGCATATTTTCGCAATCAAACATCTGGGTATTGAGGAGCGGCATACGGCCATTGCGCTTGAAGCGTTTGAGCAGTTCGGCAAGGGGCAAAGCCGCAAAGTGGGGTTGAACATGGGCGACTGTTTTTCCTATGCCTGCGCCAAGGCCCAGAAAGTGCCCTTGTTGTTCAAGGGTGAGGATTTTGTCCACACTGACATCCGCATCGCGTAAGAGAGTGTCATGACATCCAAGACCAACCTCACCATCAATCCGCAGCGGCTGTGGGATTCCATCATGGAAACCGCCAAGTTCGGAGGAACGCCGAAGGGCGGCATCAAGCGGCTCACGGTTTCCGATGAAGACAAGAAAGTGCGCGACTGGTTCAAGGCCGAATGCGAGAAACTGGGCATGACGGTCGAGGTGGACGAGGTCGGTAACATGTTTGCGCTGCGCCCCGGCAAGCGGAAGGACGTGCTGCCCATTGCCCTGGGTTCGCACCTCGACACGCAGCCCACGGGCGGAAAATTCGATGGCGTTCTGGGCGTGCTAAGTCCGCTCGAGGCCATGCGGACGCTTGTGGATATGGGCTATGAATCCAACGCGCCGCTGATGATCGTGAACTGGACCAATGAAGAAGGCTCGCGCTTTGCGCCCGCCATGCTGGCGTCTGGTGTCTATGCGGGCGTGTTCACGCCGGAGTTTGCCTATTCCCGCGAAGACCGGCAGGGCATCAAGTTCGGAGATGAACTCACACGTATCGGTTACAGGGGCAAGCACAAGGCAGGTTCCATCAAGTTCGGCGCGATGTTCGAGCTTCACATCGAGCAGGGCCCGATCCTCGAGGCAGAGAGCAAGATGATCGGCATTGTCACGGGGGTACAGGGCATGCGCTGGTATGAGGTGACGGTGAAGGGCCAGGAAAGCCACACGGGTGCAACGCCCATGGGGCTTCGCAAAAACGCTCTGCTCGGTGCCTCGCGCATGATTGAGGCGATCCATCAGGTGGGCATGAAGCATTTGCCGGGTGTCGCTTCCGTGGGCCTTATCGAGAACCGGCCCAATTCACGCAATGTGGTGCCGGGTGAGGTGTTCTTCACGGTGGACCTGCGCCATCCGGATGAGGCAGTGCTCGATCAGATGGAGGCGGAATATCAGGCGGCGCTGCCGAAGATTGCGGCAGAGCTCAATCTGGAACTGGAAGAAAAGTGCATCTGGAAATCTCCTGCTGTTAAGTTCGCGCCGGAACTGATTGAGTGCGTGCGGCTGGGGGTGAAACAGGCAGGCTTCTCGTCGCGCGAGATGGCCTCGGGCGCGGGCCATGATGCGGCCTATATTGCGCGAGTGGCGCCGACGACGATGATCTTCGTGCCGTGCCTTGGCGGTATCTCACACAATGAATCAGAGTCGACGACCTTGGAAGAATGCGCGGCGGGCGCGCAGGTGTTGCTCAATGCCGTCATGACCCATGACGCGACCTATGCATGACTTCTGACCTCGCGGCGCGGGCGAAGGAACTCTCGTTTCTGCTGACGTCCTGGCCGTCCGTTACGGGAAGCAAGGGTGAGGCGGCGTTGCCTCATTTGCTGGCGGAGCACCTTGCGCAATTCGACAGGGCCTGGGTTGCGGCCGTCCCGGATGATCCTTTCGGGCGCAGCAATGTGTTTGCGTTGAAGCGCGGGCGATCAACGCGTACCATCGTGCTCACAGGGCATTTCGATACGGTGCCGTTCGATGATTATAGCGAATTGGCCGAGTTTGCGCTGCAGCCTGACACTCTGCTGGCCCGGCTTGTGAAGAAGTTGCCGCCTTCCTTGGCCCTTTCGGATCTTGAGAGCGGCGTCTTCCTGCCCGGTCGCGGGCTTCTCGACATGAAAGCGGGGCTCGCGGCGGGGATTGCCGCTATGGAACATTATGCCGGCGAAGCGACGCTGCTGTTTATTGGTGTTGCAGATGAGGAAGAGCGCTCGGCGGGTGCCCGCGCCGCGGTACCACTGCTCAAGGCTTTCGTGGATGAGCAGGGATTGGAGATTTCCCTCATCATCAATCTCGATTCCATTTCGGATCAGGGCGATGGCTCCAAGGGCCGTGTCGTCACCTATGGCTCGATCGGCAAGCAATTGCTCTGTGCTCATGTGGTGGGAAAAGCAGCGCATGCGGGCTATCCGCAAGATGGTGTTAATGCGGCCTATGTGATGGCGGAACTGGTGCGGGCGATCGAGCTTGCGCCGCAACTTTCGGAAACAACGGGCGATGAAGTGGCGGCGTTGCCTGCGACACTTTTCGCTAAGGACGGCAAGCAAGGCTACAACGTCACGACGCCTGCCAACGCCTTTGCCTATTGGAATACGATGCAGCACAGACGTTCGGGTGCGGAGGTGCTCGACATTGCCATGGCGCTGGCAACTAAAGCTGTTGCCGAAGCGGAGAAAAAAACAGGGCAAAAGATCGCGTTGCATCGCGCCGCAGACTTTGTGACGCCAAAGATGAAGGTCGATCCTAAGCTCTCCCTGCCGGAGCAATCGCGTATGGCCTTTGAACAGTTGGTCAGGGACAACGCTATCGAGGGACCTGGGGTCATCATGGGGTTTGGCTCCATTCCCTATCCGGCGGTGCTGCTGAAGAACCAGACTTTGCGCAAGACCATTGCGGATGCCGTGAAGCCCTTCGGGCTTGGCGAGGTGAACTATTTCGCAGGGATTTCCGATGTGAGCTTCTATGGTGAGGCGGCGGACGATCTTTCGACCGTTGCGGCCAATACGCCAATCTGGGGACAAGGCTTTGTGATGCCGGAGCCTGGCGGCTGGCCTACGATCAATATCGGCCCCTGGGGACGGGACTATCACACGCCCCTGGAGCGCCTCCATGCGCCGTACGCCTTCGAGACTTTGCCGCGCGTGCTGCTCTCCGCGATTGATGCCGTTGCAAAACTTGGCTAGAGCCAAGCCCTCAGTTCAGGAGGAACGCATGGCATTGAAGAGAATTGGCGCGGGCAAGCGGATGAGTGAAGCCGTAGTTCACAACGGCATGGTCTATCTCGCGGGCTTCACGCCGGGAGAGGCGCTGGGCAAATCCGTCGCAGAGCAAACGAAAGACATCCTCACGCAAATCGATGCGACGCTGAAACAGGCGGGCACCGACAAAACCAACATCGTCAAGGCCAATATCTGGCTCACCGACATCAAGACATGGGCCGAGATGAATACGGTCTGGGATGTCTGGGTTGTCCCGGGCCAGACGCCGGCAAGAGCTACGGTTGAATCAAAGCTTGCCGCGCCCGGCATTGATGTTGAGATCATGGTGGAGGCGGCGATCGTGAAGCGCGCGAGCAAGGCCACAGCTGCCAAGCGCCCGGCCAAGAAGGGCGCCAAGAAGGCGAAGAAGGGCCGGCGTTAGACTAGTGTGAATCTTTCCAGCCGAACCAAAGATAGGCGCCCCTGAGATAGAGCGGGCGGAAGGCGGGAAGCGGAAACTTAGCAAGGCGGCGCGTGATGACGGCAGGAACGTCATCACGTGCTTTTTCATCGAACATCATGCGGGCCGCCGCTCGCCCGCACCAGCTCGCCATGGCCACGCCATTGCCGTGATAGGCGAGCGCGGTCCAAACGGACTTCTTTTCATCCAGCGGGCCGACATAGGGAACGAGATCATAGGAGAGGCAGACAAAGCCCCGCCAGAAATGAGTGATCTCGATTTCCGACCAAGCTGGGAAGAGGCGATGGAAGGTCGCCGTAAGGAGCTTGCGATAGCCATCGGCAGCACTTGCAGAAGAGTCAATTCCGCCACGCCCGCCAAAGAGGAAACGGTTGTTGGGAAGCAGCCGGAAATAGTGCAGCAGGTTTCTGCTGTCATAGGCCATGGTGGACGACGTCCAGCCTTGCGCCTTCGGTTCTGTTTCAGTGAGGGGCCGCGTCACGATGATATTGGAGAGGGCAGGCAGGATGCGGCCCGCATGGCGCTTTGAAACATCTTCCGGCGTGTAGCCGTTGGTAGCGACCAGCACACGTTGCGCCGTCACCTTTCCTTGTTCCGTATACAGATGATGTGCGCCATTCCTTTCCTCCCAGCGCGTGACAAGCGAATGGGGG
>JBIOWL010000063.1:0-2994 GCA_044868645.1 Aestuariivirga sp. | reverse complement strand
AACCCTTGGCGGCACTTCGCCGTAATCCTTGCGGACAATAATTTTGTCCTGCTCCAATGCCCTGAGCTGAAGGGTAAGCATGCGCTGGGTGATGTGCGGCAACAGTCGGCGCAGTTCGTTGAAACGGCGCGGACCATCCTTCAGCTGAAGCAGTATCATGGGTTTCCATTTGCCGCCGATCACACTTATTGTTGCTGCAACAGGACACCAAGGTTCAGGCACCATCACTTCTTCTCCAAAAGAGACACATTCTGACAGTATAAAAATTGTGCGTATCTATGACAATGAAACTACTGTGTTAGGCTTGGCCAAACCAAATCATTTGGACGCTTATCATGGGTGACCGCATGCAGAATGTCCTGATCCTGATTTCCGCGCTGGGCTGCGGATTGATTGCCGGCGTGTTCTTTGCGTTCTCTTCATTTATCATGGGCGCGCTCGGAGAACTTCCGCCAAGCCAAGGCGTCGCCGCCATGCAATCCATAAATGTGGTGGTCATCAATCCGGTTTTTCTGGGGGTGTTGTTTGGCACGGCGGTGCTGGCACTGTTTCTTGGATTTGGGGCGATATTTCATCTGGATGAGCCGGGCGCCATATGGATTGTGGCCGGGACGGGCCTCTATGTGATCGGCACAGTTGTGGTCACCATGGCTTTCAATGTGCCTCTCAACAATTCCTTGGCTGCCGTAGATCCCGCAAGTGTTGAAGGTGCTGCGGTCTGGGCCGACTATCTCCAGAACTGGACGCGGTGGAACCACCTGCGCGGATTTGCGGCGCTGGTTTCCAGTGGGCTTTTTATCTGGGCCTTGCGGCTGGTGTGACGGCCAATATCGAGCCGCTTTGCACTATCTGCAACTCCGCCACCAGCCCATGTCGACATGGAAGTGGTCGGCATGATCGGCGTTGTAGTCAGGGCTGAGTGTCAGGTTGAACCAGTCGCAGAGGCCGTCATGGGCGACATGCAGGAATTTTCCTTCCTTCGTTGCCTTGCCCCAGTCGTCCTTCACGGTGATGAGCTTGCCGCTTGCAGTGCGGAAACCTGAAATGTCGAAGGCATTGGCTGTTGCGTGTTCGCTCATAGAGGAACGCTGCCGCATGGTGCGGCAACTGAAGGAGCCGAAATGCAGGATTTCGGCGATGGGTTCGCCAAGTATCCTTTGCGCAGCAGGTTGCAGGAGATGGTATTCCCACATGTAGAGCCGTGCGGCGATGGCGCAGCGTGTATCTTCGGGTCTCAGGCGCGTGGCCGAGAGCTTGCTCAAGGTGATGGCACCGGAGACTTTGCAGTTTGAGCCTGCGCCTTGCGGTGGCTTCAGTGCCACGGCCGCGCCTGCAAGGGCGAAAGCCGCCGTGCACCTCTGCGGTTCGGCATCCACCAGTTTCATTTGCCAGTGGGTCAGAAAATTGGGCTTGGCGCGCATATCGGGCACAGCGAATGGATCATATTCCCGCGGCCATTCAAAAACGCCAAACCGGGAAGCGGGATAGGCTAACAACGCCATAAGGAGAATTGCCCAGAGAAGGGAACCCAGCGCTCGCCGCATCATCCTCTTGTGCAATTTCATCGGGGCACCGATACCTTTGCTGTATTTGCCATGTTGCAATGCACCCGTTATGGTGCCTGTCATCTATGGGGCTCTGACAATGGCTGATTCAAGACCGGTCGCCCGGCCGCTCTCTCCACATCTGCAAATCTACAAACCGATGTTGTCGATGATGATGTCGATCATGCATCGTATCACCGGCGCGGCGTTGTTCTTCGGCACTATTCTTTTTGTCTGGTGGCTTTCAGCGGCGGCCCATTCGGATGGCTATTTCGATCTGGTGCAGGGCTTCTTCGGCCATTGGTTCGGAAGGCTGATCCTCTTCGGTTTCACCTGGGCGCTGGTGCATCATATGCTCGGCGGGCTTCGCCATTTTTACTGGGACACGGGCCGTGGTTTTGCGCTGCCGACTGTCGAGAAGCTGGTCTGGGCCAATCTGATTGGTTCGATTGTGCTGACCCTGCTTCTCTGGGTCATCGGCTATGGGGTGCTGCCATGAGCAACATGCAGACCCCGCTGAAGCAGGTGCGCGGTCTCGGCGCATCGAAAACCGGCACAGAGCATTTCTGGCAGCAGCGCCTCACCGCCGTCCTCAATGTGCCGCTCATCCTTTATTTCATATGGTTCATCCTGCGACACCTCGGGGCAACGCGGGCCGATGTGGTGGCGAGCCTTCACAATCCTTTTGAGGCTGTTTTCCTACTGCTGACGCTGGCTTCCGTGTTCTGGCATATGCGGCTCGGCATGCAGGTGATCATTGAGGACTATGTGCATCAGCCCCGCAGCAAGATTGCGGCGCTCATCCTCAACACGCTTTTCACGGCGCTGATGTTCATGATTGCCACCACCTCCATCCTGAAGATGAGTTTTGCCTGATGGCCGAAAGTGAATCGAAGAAAGCCCCGAAGAGTTTTGCCATCGGGGACCGGACCTATCCGATCACTGATCACACCTATGATGTGGTTGTTGTCGGTGCGGGTGGTTCGGGACTTCGCGCCGCACTCGGCGCATCGCAGGCGGGATTGAAAACGGCCAGCATAACAAAGGTCTTTCCCACGCGCTCGCATACTGTGGCGGCGCAGGGCGGCATTGCGGCCTCGCTCGGCAATATGGGACCGGATGATTGGCGCTGGCACATGTATGACACGGTGAAAGGCGCCGATTGGCTGGGCGACCAGGATGCCATTGAATATCTGGTGCGCAATGCGCCCGAGGCGGTTTACGAGCTTGAACATTTCGGCATGCCTTTTTCGCGCACCGAGGAAGGCAAGATTTACCAGCGGCCCTTCGGCGGCATGATGCAGAATTTCGGTGATGGCCCGCCGGCGCAGCGCACTTGTGCGGCGGCAGACCGCACAGGCCATGCCATGCTGCATACGCTTTATGGGCAGTCGCTGCGCTATGACACAGCCTTTTTCATCGAGTATTTCGCACTTGATCTCATCATGGA
>JBIOWL010000062.1:0-2675 GCA_044868645.1 Aestuariivirga sp. | reverse complement strand
CCGCCACCATGGCATAGGTGCCGGCGGAACGGGCGAGCGAGCCGCCTGCTCCTGGCTTGGTCTCGACATTGTGGACGATCGTGCCGACCGGAACGTTGCCGATCGGCATGGCGTTGCCGGGCTTCACGTCCACGTTAAAACCGGACATCACCGTGTCGCCCACAGCAAGGCGCTGCGGTGCCAGGATGTAGGACAGCGTACCGTCCTGATACTTGATGAGCGCGATGAAACCGGTGCGGTTCGGATCATATTCCAGCCGCTCGACGGTTGCCGGCATATCATGCTTCACGCGCTTGAAATCAATCAAGCGATATGACTGCTTATGCCCGCCACCCTTGCGCCGCGAGGTGATCCGGCCCGTGTTGCCACGGCCACCATTGCGGCTCTGTCCTTCGACGAGCGATTTGACAGGCTTGCCCTTGTAGAGGCCTTCGCGGTCCACCTGGATCAGGTGGCGGCGGCCTGCGCTTGTTGGGTTGAATGTCTTGAGTGCCATTATACTGTCCTAACCTCAGAGACCCGTGGTCACATCGAGATGTTGGCCTTCGGCCAGCGTCACATATGCCTTCTTGGTGTCGGCAAGAAGTGCGCGGCGGCCACGGAAAGCCTTGAGCTTGCCCTTGCGAACGAGCGTGTTGACCGCCTTCACCTTCACATTGAACAGGCCTTCAACCGCCGCTTTGATCTCGGTCTTCGTCGCCGCCGGAGCCACGTTGAACACCACCTGGTTGGCAGCGGAGATCAGCGTTCCCTTTTCGGTGACGGCCGGTGAAAGAATAATGCCGTAATACTTTTCCTTGCTCATTTGAAGCGCGCCTCCAGCGCGTCCACCGCGGCCTTGGTCAGAACCAGGTGCTTGCGGCGGAGAATGTCGTAGACATTGATGCCCTGGATCGGCAGCACGTCGATGTTCGGAACGTTACGGGCCGCCTTGGCAAAGCCTTCGTTCAGCGTGGCGCCATCGATGATGAGGGCGTTGGAAAGCCCCATCTTCTCGAAAGCAGCTTTCGCAGCCTTGGTCTTGTCGATGCCATCAGTCTTTTCGACGATGATGAGCTCGGAAGCCTTGGCCTTGGTCGAGAGCGCATGCTTCAAACCAAGCACGCGTATCTTCTTGTTGAGCGCCGTCTCATGGCTACGGAAACGCGGACCAAAGGCCTTGCCACCACCGACAAAGAGGCCGGGCTTGCGCGAACCGTGACGGGCCGTGCCGCCGCCCTTCTGGCGCGAGAACTTCTTGGTCGAAAGTGAGATTTCGCCGCGCGTCTTCGCCTGGTGGGTGCCCTGCTGGCGCTTGTTGAGCTGCCACTGTACCACGCGGTGCAGGATGTCGGCGCGGGGAACGAGGCCGAAGATGGCGTCGGAAAGGTCGATCGACCCCGCCTTCTTCGCTTCAAATGTTGTCACATCGAGTTTCATTTGTTTTGCCTCACTCAACCTTGTGCTTCCGCTGGAGCCTTGAAGGCGCCTGGCTTGGGCGCGCCGTCAGGAAGCTTGCGCTTCACGGCATCACGCACTGAAACCCAGCTGCCGGCATTGCCTGGCACCGAGCCCTTGATCAGAATGAGGCCGCGCTCCACGTCGGTCTTGACGACCTCTACATTCTGCGTGGTCACCGTCTCGACACCGAGATGGCCAGGCATCTTCTTGTTCTTAAACACCTTGCCAGGGTCCTGACGGTTACCGGTCGAACCGATGGAGCGGTGGCTGACAGACACACCATGCGTGGCGCGAAGGCCGCCGAAGTTCCAGCGCTTCATGCCGCCGGCAAAGCCTTTGCCCTTGCTGGTGCCGGTGACGTCAACGAACTGGCCAGCAACGAAATGATCAGCCGTCACTTCCGCACCGACCGGCATGGTCATGTCAGGCGTCACGCGGAACTCCTGCAGCTTGCGCTTGGGTTCCACTTTCGCTTTCGCAAAGTGGCCGCGCTCAGCCTTGCTGAGCCGCTTGATCTTGGGCGTGCCGGAGCCAAGCTGGACGGCGGTGTAGCCATCCTTCTCGGCGGTCTTCTGGGCAACCACATGGACATTGTCCACCTTCAGCACGGTCACGGGAACCTGGGTTCCCTCTTCCGTGTAGATTCTGGTCATTCCCAGCTTTCTGGCAATAAGGCCTGAACGCATTTTTGTCTCCAGAGGCTCTTTCTTCTTAGAGCTTGATTTCAACATCCACACCGGCGGCGAGGTCGAGCTTCATCAGCGCGTCAACGGTCTGCGGCGTGGGATCCACGATGTCGAGAAGACGGCGATGGGTCCGCATCTCGAACTGCTCGCGGCTCTTCTTGTCGATGTGGGGTGAACGGTTCACGGTGAACTTCTCGATGCGCGTCGGCAGCGGCACAGGTCCGCGGACCTGTGCGCCTGTGCGCTTCGCGGTGTTCACAATCTCGCGGGTCGAATTATCGAGGATGCGATAATCGAACGCTTTGAGACGGATCCGGATGTTTTGACGTTGCATATGTCGTGTTCCGTCAGTTTACTCAGTGATCTTAGCGACGACGCCGGAGCCGACGGTGCGGCCGCCTTCGCGGATGGCAAAGCGCAGTTTCTCCTCCATGGCGATCGGCGAGATCAGCTCGACATCAATCGAGATGTTGTCGCCAGGCATCACCATCTCGGTGCCGGCAGGAAGCGTCACCACGCCCGTCACGTCCGTGGTGCGGAAGTAGAACT
>JBIOWL010000061.1:0-10218 GCA_044868645.1 Aestuariivirga sp. | reverse complement strand
CGGTGAAAATCCGTCACCTCTATCTCCACGCCGGAGTGGCGCTTGATTTTCCAAGCGATGTAATCGGCTCCGCCCTGAAAGGTGAAGGATGCCTTGATCAAGCGGAGGATGCTCAAGGCTTTTCCGGCCACACGGCGCAGCGGCCAGTTGGGTTTGATGGGTGTTGCGTGTTTCAGTGCGGCGGAGAGGCTCTCATAGTATTTGCGGTTGGCTTCGACGATGGCGCTGGCGCGATCTCCTGACTCTGGGCGAAGTTCGGTCCGGTAGGTTTCGCGGAAGAGGCTGGTCCATTGCTGGGCAGCCGTTTCATTCGGCGCTGTTCCCATGGCGTTGGCGCAGGCGGTTTCGCACGCCTGAGCGATGATGGAGACAACAGCTGCCTCGGCGTCTTTATTGTTGGTCCAGACCAAACGCATAGGTTGGGCGAAGCGTGCCCAGAAATAAGGGTTTGAAACGGTGGAGCGGGTTTTCGCTTCCAGCTGCGAGAGTAGCAGCACGGCATATTTGGCGCGGTACGCCTGCCCATCCACAGTGTGTTCGGCATAGTAGACATTGGGCGGCACAAGGCGGCAGCCAAGACGCGAGAGGGGATTGCTGGAGACTCCCTCGAATGTTTCCATCAGTACATAGAGATCGATGAGTGTGTCGGTGAGCGCTGCATCACGTAAAGCCGAGCCATAGGCAAGAATTGCACGAACATTCTTGTGCATACTCCGCACATGGTCGGCCATTGCGGTCAACTCACCCGGTGCCGGTTTTTTGAGGTGAGCAGCCAAAAATGATTGGAGCGCCGCTGTCATGCGACGATATACTCAAGGCTGGGGCCAGCTTCCAATTGCAGCGGCACGCCTTCCTGCGGCTCATAGAATTCGCCATCAAGCACGAAGGGCGTGTTGCAGAGAATGTTGCAGCTTTGAACCGCGTGGCTGACGGAACCCGGCGGCCCCGATCTTTCCTCTGAACCATAGAGCATGGGCACGAGCCAGCGCGGGATGCTCGGCACGGGATAGGGCATGGTGGTGATGCGCAGCGGTGCCGTCGCGCCACCCCAGAAGGGACGGGTGCCGAGGATCAGCTTGTCGAGTGTTGTGGCCAGCATCAGCAATTGTTCGCCGCTGCACAGCATCTCGGTTCCCGCCTTTACGGTGATGTCATAAGGCTTGTCGAAACGGTCTGGGTCATTGCGGTCGGGAGCGCGGAACAGGGTCTTGGAAAGGACGCTTACCAGCGTGGCGAATGAGGCGAGGTTTCCGCCCACGCCCCTGTCGTTGAAGGCCACTTGGCAATAGCGCGTGGCTTCGGCAATGGCGCCTGTTCCGAAGAACATGCCGTGGAGCGGGCCATGGCCTTTCGGATTGACAATGCGGATGGTGTGGCGGCGCTTTGTTTCGCGTGGGGCAACCTTGGCAATGAATTGCGCCTGTTCGGCAATGCTCTTGCGGCGAAAGCCGAGATCGGCCGCCGTCATGTTGGTGGTGCCATGGGGAAGCAGGCAGAGGCGCGGCAATTCCTTGAACGCGCCGGATTCGGCAAGGAAGGTCTGGATGGCGTGGACCGTGCCGTCACCCGAGCTGATGAAGAGGTCGCGGACGCCCAGCTTCGCAAAGCGCTGAAGAGCGGGAACCAGTTCCGCGAAATCGGTGAGCGGCAAGAGATGAACATGGCTCGCAGGCGTTGCCTGCAACTGTTGCAGGAGCTTCATGCCTTTGCCGCGGCCACGGCCAGAACGCGGATTGATGATGACGCCGGTGGGCGTCATGGCCTCGCCATCCAGGAGGGCAAAGGACCGCCCTTGGGCTTTGCAGCGAAGGCTTGCACAAGTTGAATGGCGTGGAGGACGAGGCACAGACCCGTCCAGACGGCAACGGCGATCAATCCCCAATCCGGCATTTGAAAGATTGTGAAGAGCGTGAGCAGAATGAGATTGGGGTTGCGCCGGGCTGTCACTTGCCTGAACAGCGTATCGAGCGGCCGCCAGATGTGGATTTCGATGCCGAGCCATTTGATGGCAGCACCCTCCATCAGGCGCTGCAACACATAGCCACCAAGAATGATGCCCAGCACCCACCAGAACAGCGCGCTGCTCCAAGTGATACCCCAGGCCGCGAGTCCTACTGCCCATGCCGCATACCAGAAGGGCGGATGAACGAGATCGATGCCGTGATCGAAGACATCGCCCCATTTGCTGGAGGTGAGCGTGGTACGCGCCAGCTTGCCGTCCACCGTGTCGAGGAAAGTCATGGCCCAAGCGGCAACGAGGCCATAGGCAAACGCGCCTTTGAGAAAGAGGATGAAGGCAAGCGCCGTGAGGATGGCGGCAACCATCGTCACCATGTTGGGGGTGACGCCTCTTGGCGCCAGAAAGCGCGTGGCATGAAAGGCGGGCACCGGCCAGAGATGTTTCGTCACCAGATCGGTTGCGCCCTTGTAGGTTCCCATGAACATGCGCCGCTCAACAGTGGCGCTGTTGGCGGGCGTCACAATCAGGGCATAGGGCGTCTCGCGTTTGCGAAGTGCCTTCCAATAGGCCGCTTCAACTTCACTGGGCGTGCGCTGCAAGAGAAGGAGGGGCAGGGGCGCGGGCTTGCCTTCCATATTCTCGATCACCACCTTCATATCGGAAGAGCGGATGTTGGCGGCCACCACGGCCTTGCCGTCCGCCGCTTCGGTGGTGAGAACAAGGCCGGGGCGTTTGATGATGACGTCGATCAGCGGCTGATCGATGACGGCGGCGGCGCGCACAATGATTAGGGGCCCGCGATGTTTTTCGGCGGCCTCTATGGCGATTTCGCTCGTAATACCGGCTCTGGCAAACTGGCGGCGCAGGCGCTCTCGGGCGCTGAGCCCGAACATGGGTGGACCATCGCTGCCAACGATGCAGAAGGCTGCCTGGTAATTCTGCGGCGGCGCAATTTCAAGCTCCGTGACGGGTGGGCGCGCCGCAACTGGCGTTTCTGGCGTTGGTGTGATGGCGGGCGCTGCTGCCTTGCGAGGCGCCGCTGGTTTCTTTTTCTTTGCCGGTTTCTTGGTCACGGGATCAGCATTTCAAGTTACACGCGCTCGGCGCGGCCCAGCAGATAAAGGGCTAGGCAGGTGAACAGCAAGACCGGTAGCCATGCGGCAAACCAGGGTGCGACAAGGCCGAGTTCGCCAACCGAAGTGGCGATGCCGTCCATCACGAAGAAGGTGAAGCCAAGGCCCACACCGGCGGCAAAGAGCCAGCCCAGTCCACCGCCGCGGCGGAAGCGCGTCGCCAATGGCACGCAGAGGGCGATCATCACCAATGAGACGGCGAGCGGCGTCAGGCGTTTATGCCACCAGGTTCTGTAAACATAATCGGGCCTGATGCCGAAGCCGTCATTGGCGATGAAATAGGAGAGATCGGAGATCGTCATCTCCTCCGGATCGCCTGAGCGGTAGCCTGCTTCCGCAGGCCGCGCCTCGCCGGCATAGCGTTCAGTGGTTGCGCGCACCGGAGCCGATCCATCCACCTTGTAGGTGACGCTGTTCTGCAATTTCCAACCCGTATCCTCCAGCGTGGCGGAGGCAGCGAAGACTTGTTCGGTGAGCAGCCCCAACTCGTTGCGCTTGAAGATCACCACATCCTCGAGGCGGCGGGAGTCGGCGCTGGCGCTTGCGGCGCGGATGATGTCGCCGCCGGAGCGCAGCCAGAGCGGGTCTCGCTCGCCGACTTTGAGTTTCTTCTCGCCATAGTCGGCGATGCCCCAGTTGCGCAGCGTCGGCGCTGCGGTGGGCACGGCCCTGTCCACCAAGGCGAAATGGAGAACACCGCAGAGCAGCGCGAGCGGCGCTAGGGTAAGGATCACCCGCAAGGGCGATATGCCCATGGCCCACATGGCGGTGAGCTCATTGCGATAGCTGAGTTCGGTCAAGGTGAGCAGCAGGGCGAGGAGCAGGCTCATGGGCAGGAAGGTCGCTAAGGTGGCGGGGGCCCTTGCCAGGAGATATTTGAAGATGATGACTGTGCCGCTTTCGAGAGCCAGGATCTCGCGCGCATAGGTGACGATCTCAAGGGTCAGCACAAAAAGCGTGAGGCCGATCAGGATCGGCAGGAAGCGAGCCAGGATCATGCGGCTGATCAGCCAGCCAATGCGGGTCATAGGCTACCTCGCATGGTTGGCAGGAACCTGGACATGAGCCTTCTGAAGAATGAAACGGTCTGTTCATGGGCCGAGGCCAGAAGGCTGTCCATTCCCCCGGCGGTGATGCTGTTTGTGGCGCGATAGAAGCGCCATATGGCAAAAACCGTGAGAAGGACCGTGGGCAACCACAAGACAGACCAGGGAGAGAACTTGCCCGCCTTTGCCATCACCGCTCCCTGTTCGATCACTTCATGAAATCCGATGAGCAGCGCCATGGCCACCACCATGCGATAGGCTCTAGGGCTTCGCGAATGGCCGATGGCAAAGGGAATGGCGAGAACCGGCAGAAGCAACATCGCCAGAATGTTGATGACGCGGCGGTGAAACTCGGCCCGCATGGCGTTGGTGGTGGTACCGGAGGGTGGCGTGTCCGCCTGGGCGTAAAGTTCGGGCAGGGTGAGTTCGCGTTCATCATCGCCGCGCGGCCTGAACAGTCTCTTGGAAATGCGGCCAAGAGGCGTGTCGGTGGTCTCGAAGCTTGCTGTCTGTGACTCCGGGGGGGCGCCTGATCGATCAAGCAAGGGCCAACGCTCAACGCCCAGCCTTCTGCCGTTTTCGAGGCGGAGTATGGGCCTTGGTTCGTCGGTAAGCGGGATCAGGAGGCCGCGCTCGGCCGAGAAGGTTTCGGAACCGTTCGGCCCGTTGTAGTCGAAGATGAAGATGCGCTCGAAGGTGTTGCTGCTGCGGTCCAGCTTGTCGAGAATGAAGGTGCGGCTGCCGGCCTGCATGAACACGCCTTCCTCGGCGAGATAGAAGGCGTCGATGTTCTTGATGTCGAAGATCGCCGAACGATAGGCATAGCGTGTGGCGGGTTGCAGCCAGCCGAAGATCACGAGAGAAGCGAGGCTGAAGGCCACAGCAAGCAGAAGTGCGGGCTTGAGCAGGCGGTGAAGGCCCGCGCCCGCCGAGAGGAAGGCGTCGATCTCATTGTTCTTGGCAAGGTTGTTGAAGCCGAAGAGAAGGCCGAGGAACAGGGCGGCGGGCACTGCCGTTCCGAGATAGTGGGGCACGAGATAGGCGAGGAGCTCGAAGACGACGCCGAAGGAGTTGCGCTTGCCGAGCGTTACATCAAGCAGGCGCACAAGCCTTTCGGCGAGCAGCATGAGAAGGCCGATGGACAGCGCCGATAGCAGCGGCACGGCGACCTGGCGCAGGATGTATCTGTCTATGGTGGTGAGCAATTTCGGCCTTCCAGTCCCTGTTTACCGGGCTTTGCCGAGAGCGTCTATCAGGGCCGACCGCAGGCTGTTCATCACGGCTTCGGGGCAGGGATTGACCTGTTTCAGGTCGGGAACGCCGGGCCAACCGGCGTCCTTGAAAATCATGCCGTCAAACTGTTGGTCGGCCGCGTAGCGCGGCAGCACATGAAAATGGACATGGGGATCGACCATCATGAGCGCCAGATAGTTGATCCTGTCAAAGGGGCGGAAACGGCGAAGCCCCGTTTCGATCTTCTGCACGGCCTCATGCATTTCCGTGAAGGCTTCCTCGGGCAAGGCGGAGAGATTTGTCTCTTCACCACGGTTCACCAGCACCAACGAGGCAAGCGTCACCTGTTGTGGCCGGAGCAGCACCAGCCAGTGCTTGAACTCGGCAATGGTGCTCTTGGGATAACCGAATTTCAGCAGTGTGGCATGAGGTTCCGTCATCGGCACAGCGCTTGACCGATCACGGCGGCGAAAGCAAGGCGGGTTTTGTACCGACAAATTTGCCGGAAGCGGCATCCCAGAGGTGACGGGTGATCTCAGCCTGCCAGCGGCCGTGCTGACGGCGGATGCGAAAGAGGTTCCAGCCGGCGGCCTCGTAGCGGCCGTAAGGCGCGCCGCTTGCCGATCTCACGCCAATGGCGACGGCAGGGCCGGAGCGGGTCTCAAACCAGTTCTCCATCGTGCGGTGATTGTGGCCGTGCAGCACCAGTTCGCAGCCCTTGTCCTTCAGGATCATTTGCAACTCGGCGGCATCGGTCAGCGCCTTGCGTGGGCGTGCAAGGCCGGGAAGCGGCGGATGATGGATCATCACAACCCGGTAGAAGCCCTGGGCCTGCAGCGATTCCAACACATGCGGGAGATTGTGAAGCTGGTTCTCTCCCAATGTCCCCCCGGCCCTGTGCAGCGTTTGGGGCAGCGCTGTTGAGAGGCCGATCAGCGCTACATTGCGGCGCAGGCGCACATAGGGAAACTGCAGCGCGCCATCCTTCACGCCATCTGCCATCATCCAGGGCGAGAACCGTACCAGCCCTTCTTCAATTGGCACCTTGACATAGGCATCATGGTTTCCAGGCACGAAGGAGAGATTGGTGGCCGAGCCCAGTTTCTCCATCCACTCCCGCCCGCGCGGGAACTCCTCCCAGGCGGAAATGTTGAGAAGATCGCCTGTGAAGGCGATGTGATTGGGTCTTGCGGCATGGATGCTGTCAACGGCTGCGGCGGCAATGACGGGGTCATGGAGATGCCGCCTTTTCCTTGCCCAGTTGGCAGCGCCAAGGAGACGTTTCAGCTTGAAATGGTGGAATGCCCAGGTCGCCGGAAGCGGCCCCAAATGGACGTCCGACAGGTGAGCGAGGCTGAAATGCAAGGGCGGGCTTTCCGTTGACTTCCCGTGAATCGAGTGCGATGGAGCGGCACATTCTAATCACTGCAGGGTTGCGGATTCAAGTATCGTGCGCGTCATCATTCTCGCGGCAGGCCAGGGAAAAAGGCTTTTGCCGCTCACGGCCGAAGTGCCAAAGGCCATGCTCGATATCGGCGGCAAAACGCTGATTGAACGGCAGGTCGAAGCCTTTGCGGCGAACGGCATTTCAGATTTTGTCGTGGTCACGGGTTATGGCGCGGGGCGCATGGATGAAGCTTTGTCTGCAATTGCGCAGCGGCTCGGCGTTCAGGTGAAAAGCGTGTTCAATCCCTTCTATGGCATTGCCGACAATCTGGCGAGCTGCTGGCTGGCGCGCAGTGAAATGTCCGGCGACTTCATCCAGGTGAATGGCGACAATGTGTTTAAGTCCGATCTTGTCGAGCGCTTGCTCAATGCACCTCACAGGGCCATTTCGGTTGCGATCAATCGCAAGGACGAGTTTGACGCCGATGACATGAAGGTGATGCTGGATGGCGAGCGGCTGACAGAGATCGGCAAGACGCTGCCTGTCGATACAGTCGATGCGGAGGCCGTGGGCTTTTATGTTTTCCGCGCTGGTGGCGGTCAAGCCTATGCGCGGCAACTCGAAGAGGCCATGCAGGATGCGGCGGCGCTCCGGCAGTGGTTTCCATCAGCCGTCGGCGCGCTGGCGAAAAAGACGGATGTGCATACCATTTCCATCACGGGCCTGCAGTGGAGCGAGGTTGATTTTCCGGTGGACCTGCAGCGGGCAAGGCATTTGGTCGCCAGCTGGGGCTAGTTACGGTTCAACAGAATCTTCTCGGCCAGCTTCAAA
The DNA here is from genome assembly GCA_044868645.1 of Aestuariivirga sp. Lineage (GTDB taxonomy): Bacteria > Pseudomonadota > Alphaproteobacteria > Rhizobiales > Aestuariivirgaceae > Aestuariivirga. Next base: position 2,628 of record JBIOWL010000061.1, on the reverse strand, counting down.
TCGTCCGGCTTATCGACGTCGATGGCAGCTTCGGCGAAAGGCATGAAGACGGGTTTTGCGATGATGCCCAATCTTTGAGAGATGCGGGCAAAGGCGCGCTCCGGCGTCAGGCGGCCCAGCAGGAATTCAATGAGCGGAAGAACGCCAAATGCGGCGATGAGCTTGAGTGGTTTCTTGCGTTTCTTCTCGATGTCCTGCCAGGCTTCGACAAGACGCAGGCCCTTGTCGTTCATCACCGCGAAGATGTTGCAGCCTGAAACTTCCGTGCCGCCCAGTTTGAAATAGGTGCGGCGCGTTTCAGGATAGGCAGCGCGGATTGTCTCGCCCGTTGCAAGGCCGGCAAGCACATCGGCTTTGCTCGCTTCTGCCTCGGCCACGAAATGGTTAAGCATCTCCGGCGTGAGCAATGGATGATCACCGGTGGTGATGAGGACCGGATAGTAGCCATGCTGCACAATAGCGGCGCGTGCCGAGGAGGGCGCCGAGTTTTGCGGCACAATGGGAGTGACTGACTTGCTGTTCTTCCCGAGCGCTTTGGCATAGGGCGCACCGTCTTCGATCGATAGCGCGTAGGGTTTCACTATGCCTGTGGCTTCGAGGGCCCGCACCACACGGAGCAGCATGGGAACGCCGGCCACCGGCAGCAAACATTTGTGGGCGACGCCATAGGCTTTTGCCATCGGATCATCGGGGCCTCTTCCTGCGGCGAGGATGACGGCGTGCCAGCGCGGGCGCCGCATCAGAAATCCTTCTGATAGATGCGGTAAGTCTTGTAGGGCGTTGCGCCGAAGGCTTCGATGATCTTACGCACCGGGTAATTGTCCTCGAGGATCCAGGAGAGCTCGGCCGTTTTTCCACCGCGGGCATAGTGGTAGCCGCGGGCGGCATCAATCACGAGTGTTGCAAGTGACGAGCCTGTCAATGTGCTGTGGAATTTGCGGCGCACGCCCATCAGCGGCATGCGATAGGAGTTAGGCTTTTTGCGGATGACGTGGCCGACGAGTTTGACCCAGTTGAAGGGCAGCAACTTGCCGTTCATGCCGCTGATCCACTCATTGATGTTCGGCAGGGTGACGACAAAGGCCGCGGGCTCACCTCTATAGGACGCAATGTAGCCAAAATTGCCATTGACCAAGAGCTTCAAATCCTTGCCCAGCCTGTCCAATTCCGCCTCGGTCCATTCGACGAATCCCCAGTTTGCCGACCAGGCATCGTTGAAAATGTCACGGATCAGGCGGATTTCATTTTTCATGTCTTTGATGTTGACCGGGCGAACCGAAAAATCACCGGAAGCCATGGCGCGCTTCACCACTTTTTGCAAAATGGCCGGCTGGGGACCAAGGGTGTAGTGATAGGCAATCACATCCTTGGCCTTGCTGAAGCCCTGTTCCTCAAGAAGGCTCGCATAGTGCGGCCGCCCATGGGGCATCATCGCATTGGGCGGCGTGCCGAAGCCATCCACAAGCAGGCCCATCTCCTCGTTGATGGAGAAGTTAAACGGCCCCAAAACACCGCTTCGCCCGCGGGATTTGAGCCAGTCTTCGGCAGCGCCAGTGAGAGCAGTTGCAACGGCCGGATCATCCACGCTGTCGAAGAAACCGAACAAACCCCTGTTGTCCTTGTGGATTTCAAGGCGCAGGTGGTCGTCCTGGGCGGAGATGCGGCCCACCGGCTTGCCGCCCCTATAGGTCACGAAAAGCTTGACGTCGGCGTGCTGGAAGTAGGGGTTCTTCTTCGGATCAAGATGTTCCTTCCGCTCGAAGAAAAGCGGCGCCACCCAGTTCGGGTCATTGGCATAGGTGACAAAGGGAACCTCCAGGAAGTCGCGGATATCTTTTTTATCCGTCACTTCCTTGACGCTCAGATCGCTCATTTCTTCCCGTTTCTCCGCGCCTCGGCGATGCGGCCCCCTTTCAGACTATATAGCCTATCCGCGATCTTCGTCCATGCGGGCCGGTGGGTGATGGCGATGATGGTGAAACGGCCCCGGAGGGCGGCGATATTCTCAACGATTCCGGCTTCGGTTGCGGGATCAAGCGCGCTTGTCACTTCATCGAGGATGAGAATGTCGGGCCGCCGCACCAGTGCTCTTGCCAGTGAAATGCGCTGGCGCTGACCGCCCGAGAGCTTTCCGCCAAGCTCGCCCACATCGGTTTCCAAACCGTTGGGCAGCTGCGCCAGGAAACTGTCCACTTCGGCAAGGCGTGTTGCCTCGGCAATCATCTCATCGGTGATATCTTCCTCAAGCAGGGTGATGTTGGTTTTCACGGTGTCGTGGAACAGCGACAATTCCTGGGGCACATAGCCGATGCTCTTGCGCCAGGCCTGCAGATCGATCTCGTCGAGGCGATCATTGCCGACATGGATGGCCCCGGCCTGGGGCCGGTGAAAGCCGATCAGAAGGTCGATGAGCGTGGTCTTACCAGCGCCGGACGGCCCCTGGATGACGGTGATTTTGCGCGCAGGGATGATGAGGGTGGCATTTTCCAGCACCTTGTGGCGGCCATGAGAGAAGGTCACAGCCTCAAACCGGCATTCGGAAGCCGGCACCGGCAACTTGCTGCCGGGAAGTTCTTCCTTGTTCTGCTCGGCCTCTCTGATGAACTGCATCAGGCGGGTGTATGAACC
>JBIOWL010000060.1:0-3400 GCA_044868645.1 Aestuariivirga sp. | reverse complement strand
TTGCGGCTCTCCTCGATGCGATGGGCAGTATCAACGCCGGCGCGCTCGATGAGGGTGGCGATCTCGCCGGTGGTGGCCTTGAGATGATAGGTGATGGAATCGCCGATGCCGGCGACCGTCTGCTGCAACTCCTGGGCGGCGGCGCGGATATCCGTGGCAGAGGCGCCGCTGAAGCGCTGGATGGTTTCACTCACCTCGCGGTTGGCGGCGGTGAGCTTCTCGGCGCTTTGGCGAAGAAGATTGATGATGCTCGACTCCATGCCCTTGACTTCAGCGCCAAGGCGGCCGGATTCATCGCTCAGCGAGCCGGCAGCAGCGTTGAGCGTCTGCACGTAGTTCTGCATCTGACTGGAGAAGGAGCTGAAGTCGCTCATCAGCATGGTTGACATGCGCTCGAAATGCTGGCTCTGGCTGCCGATCTCGTTGCCTGCCATGGCGGCCCTGGTTGAGACATCCTCGATGGTGCGCGCCAATTCCTGCGATGAGTGCTTCAAGCCGCCTTCCAGGCGGTTGAAGGTGTCGAGCGCCAAATTGATGACTTGACCCAGGTTCTGGGTGTTGGCTTCCAGCCGGTTGAGAAGGGGCGCGGTTTCGCCGCCGACGATCTGGCTTGTCTGCTGGAGCGCGATGCGCTGGCTTTCGAGGCCGCTGACAAGGCCCCGGATGCGGTCCTCATTGGCGCCGAAGGCCCGTTCCACTGCCGACATTTCCTTGTGGACAATGTCCTCAAGGGCGGTTGCCCGCTGGTAGGCATGCTCGACGCCACCCACAAGCAGGTCGACTTCATGGCGCACCGCCTTGGCGATGGAGGACAGGTTTTCGGAGGCAATGTCCTGGGGCCGGACGAGGCGGAGCGCCGATTGCAGCAAAGCTTCAGATGTCTGGCGCAACTGCTGGGCGCGCCACTGGAAATAGGCCGCGGCCCAGAAGATGATAATGGGAACGACGAGCAGGGCGACGGCGCGCATCACCTCGGGCAGCGTCGGCACGGTGCCGGTCGGTGAAAATGTATCGCTGGAATGCACGAGGAACCAGCCGAATACCCAGAAAAGCGTAACCGTGCCCACAACATAAAAGACGCCATAGGAGGGGCTGCGGCGCAGGCGGGCCAGCATCATGGCAAGGGCGGGATCGTTTTCATTGGCCGGGCGGGAACGTACTGGACCCTGATTTTCCCCCGCTGCCTGGAGCGCCGCCCGCTGTTCCTGGCGACTACGATCTGTCGGTTTCAACGCCATTTACGTCCCGCATTCTGGGGTTACCCCCCTGTTGTCGCCTGTACCCAATGCCCGAGCAGCGTTGCCGCTTCCCGGTGCCTCCACCAAGGACAAGTCATTTACCACAAACTGTAACCCAAGGTGAGGACCGGCCCCAGGCAATAAGTGAAAGTTTGGTTAAAATTGTGGATCGAATTGAATCGATTCACGAAATACCACCTTTACCGCATTTTTTCATGAGGTTGCAGAGATTTTTCGGGAAGGTCAATGTCTGCAAGTAGGGTGTTGATTGTGGAGTATTCGAGTCCAAAGAGCGGCCTGACCCACAGAGCCGCGGAAGATGTCGTGCCGCTTGATGCGGCTTTCCTGGCGCATTCCACCTTTGGCGATGATGCCCTCAAGGGCGAGATCGTGGCGCTCTACCGAAAACAGCTGACCCAGGCGCGCGAGATGATAGTATCAGCGATCACGGCCAGCGATTGGCGCTTTGTCATGCATACGCTGAAAGGAGCTTCGACCGCCGTCGGAGCGATGCAATTCGCCTTCCTTGCCGATGAATGGGAAAGGACAGTCTTTCCCTCTGAAGGTCAGCGGCAAGTTATTCTCAATGATTTCGACCTCGCAAAGGCCGCCTTCCTGACTGCCGCGCAGAAACTATAACAACGCAGTCCGCTTGAGTCTTCGCAACTCTGGCCCCGGTTGCCTTGGCATTTGCCTTCACCTATGAAGCCTGCGCACCGCAGGACGACAGCATGGCCAAGATCACCTTCATTCAGCACAATGGCTCGGAAATCGAGACCAACGGGATTCCGGGCATGACGGTGATGGAGACGGCCATCAAGAACCAGGTGCCGGGCATTGACGCCGATTGCGGTGGGGCCTGCGCCTGCGCCACATGTCATGTCTATGTGGAGCCTGAATGGATGGACAAGGTGGGCGCGCGCAACCCGATGGAAGAAGACATGCTGGATTTCGCCTTCGATGTTCGGCCGGAAAGCAGGCTTTCCTGCCAGATCAAGGTGAGCGATGTGCTGGATGGCCTTCGCGTGCGCGTTCCCGAAAAGCAATTCTGAGAGACGTCATGGCTGAGCATTTTGAGACTGATGCGGTGATCATCGGGGCAGGTCCTTGCGGGATCTTCTCCGTTTTTGAGCTGGGGTTGCTGGACATTCGCTGCCATGTAATCGACATTTTGGATCGGCCTGGCGGGCAATGCGCCGAGCTTTATCCGGAAAAGCCTATCTATGACATTCCGGCGCTGCACATCATTACCGGCGCAGAACTGACGCAGCGCCTTCTCGAACAGGCAAAGCCCTTCAAGGCGGAGTTCCACTTCAACCAGATGGTGACGGAACTGGCAAAGCAGCCGGATGGACGCTTTCTGGTGAAGACCGATGGTGACCTGAGCTTCCTCTCCAAGATCGTGGTGGTGGCGGCAGGTGGCGGCTCGTTCCAGCCCAAGAAGCCGCCCATTCCCGGCATCGAGGCCTATGAAGCCAATTCGGTTTTCTATTCCGTCAAGAAGATGGAAACGTTCCGTGGCCGCGACGTGCTGATTGTCGGCGGCGGCGATTCAGCGCTTGACTGGACACTCAACCTGCAGCCGCTGGCAAAGAGCCTGACACTGCTTCATCGCCGGGATGAATTCCGTGCGGCGCCTGACAGCGTCAACAAGATGCGCGAGTTGGTGGCGGCCGGAAAAATGCAGTTGAAGATCGGGCAGGTGACGGGCCTCAAGGGCGAGAACGGCGTGCTCGCTGCTGCGACGGTCAAGGGCAATGACGGCAGCGTTTCCGATGTGACCACAAATGCCATGCTGCCCTTCTTCGGTCTGACAATGAAGCTGGGGCCGGTTGCCGAGTGGGGCCTTAACCTCCATGAAAATCTCGTCGCGGTCGACACGGCAAAATTCGAAACGTCGACGCCCGGCATCTTCGCGGTCGGCGACATCAACTATTATCCCGGCAAGGTGAAGCTCATCCTTTCCGGATTCCACGAAGCGGCGCTCATGGCGCAAGAAGCTTTCCACCATATCAATCCGGGTCAGCGCCTGGTGTTCCAGTACACAACGTCCAGCACGAATTTGCAGAAGAAGCTGGGCGTGGCTTAGCGGCGGATCACCATCGATTGAAGCGCGTACCGAATTTCAATCCCTCCCCCGCGTAGCGCGGGGAGGGTGGCGC
>JBIOWL010000059.1:0-2177 GCA_044868645.1 Aestuariivirga sp. | reverse complement strand
TTTGGCAACCGGCCCGTTTTCGGCAAGCGATAGAAAAAGGCCCGGCACAAGTCCGGGCCTTCTCAATTAGAATCGGCTGATCGCTTAGTTGCCTGCGAGTTTTGCAACTTCGCCGGCAAAGTCATCGCCGCCCTTGTCAATGCCTTCGCCGAGCTGCATGCGCACGAAGCCCTTAAGGGCAACGGGTGCGCCGGTCTTGTTGCCTGCTTCGGCGATGGCTTGCGTTACGGTCTTTGTGCCGTCATGAACGTAAGGCTGCTCGAGGAGGCAGTTCTCCTTGGCGTATGACTTGAGGCCCGAAGCGATGATCTTCTCCATCACGTTCGCAGGCTTGCCGGCGTTCTTCTCTTCGAGGATCGCCTTCTCGCGGGCCAACACATCGGCGGGTACGGAGGCGAGATCGAGGGCCACCGGATTGGTGGCGGCCACGTGCATCGCCAGCATGCGGCCGAAACTGTTCAACTCGTCCGCCTTGCCCTTGCCTTCCAGCGCCACCAGTACGCCGATCTTGCCCATGCCGGGAGCGGCCTGGTTGTGCACATAGGTTGAGACAACGCCATCGGAAACAGAGAGCGCGGCGGTGCGGCGCACCGTCATGTTCTCGCCGATGGTTGCCACCATCTCGGCCACGTAGGCTGCGACATCATGGGCAGAGCCCGGAAACTTCATGGTCTTGAGCTTCTCGGAATTGCCATCGGCTTCGAGCGCCAGCTTGGAAATCTCCGCCACCATGGCCTGGAACTTCTCGTTCCGCGCCACGAAGTCGGTTTCGGAGTTCACTTCAACGAGCGCGCCCTTCACGCCATTGGCAGCAACGCCCACAAGACCTTCGGCGGCGATGCGGGTTGATTTCTTGGCGGCCTTGGCGAGGCCCTTGGCGCGCAGCCAGTCCACGGCGGCTTCCATGTCGCCCTCCGTCGCCGTGAGCGCTGCCTTGCAGTCCATCATGCCGACGCCGGTTTTCTCGCGCAACGCGCTTACCATTGCAGCTGTAATTGCAGCCATTTTTTTGCTCCGATATTTTGTGCGTCACCCCGGCGAGGGCCGGGGCCCAGTTGTGATCTGGATTCCGGCCTTCGCCGGAATGACGAGGTGTGGTGTGGGATCAGACAGCGGGTGCTGCGGCAACTTCTTCCGTGGGCGGAGCTTCGGCAGCGCCGATGTCAACGCCCGATGCGGTCGCCGACTTGGAAATGCCTTCGATGATCGCCCTGGAAACGAGTTCGCAATAGAGCGCCACAGCGCGCGCGGCATCGTCATTGCCGGGGATCGGGAAAGTGACGCCGGCGGGATCCGAGTTCGTATCGATCACGGCCACCACCGGAATGCCGAGGCGATTTGCCTCCTTGATGGCGATCTGTTCCTTGTTGGTGTCGATCACAAAGACGAGGTCAGGCGTGCCGCCCATGTCCTTGATGCCGCCCAGCGCCTTCTCCAGCTTGTCGCGCTCGCGCGTGATGTTCAAGAGCTCGCGCTTGGTGATGCCCTGGCCCTGGTTGGCGATGATCTCATCCAGCGCGCGCAGGTGCTTGATGGAGTTAGAGATGGTCTTCCAGTTGGTGAGCATGCCGCCGAGCCAGCGGGAGTTCACGTAATACTGCGCCGACTGCTTGGCAGCCGTGGCGATCTGCTCCTGCGCCGAGCGCTTGGTGCCGACGAAAAGCACGCGGCCGCCCTTGGAGATGACTTCCGTCACCGTGTTGAGCGCCTGGTGCAGCAAAGGCACTGTCTGCGACAGGTCGATGATGTGAATGCCATTGCGGGAGCCATAGATGTACGAAGCCATCTTGGGGTTCCAGCGATGTGTCTGGTGTCCGAAATGCACGCCCGCTTCAAGCAGCTGGCGCATGGTAAAGGGTACCGTGCCCATGATTTTCCTTCTCCGGTTGATCCGCCACGAGGGAGCTTGCACCGGAGGTAACCGGCACCGGAAGGACGGGCCCTATGTGGGACTTTTAAAGGTCCATAGGCACATCCAACCCCCGTGTGAGTGTTGAACGGGCGGGGCTTTAGCTTCGCAGGTGCAAAATGTCAAATCGCTAGGTTTTGCGGGCCAAAGTGAGGCCATCGGCGATGGGCAGCATGGCGAGGGTCACGCGCGTATCTGCCTTGATCTTGGCGTTGAGGGCCTTGAGGGCCAGCGTGTCGGCGTCGCGCTTCTTCGGGTTCGCCACCTC
>JBIOWL010000058.1:0-5588 GCA_044868645.1 Aestuariivirga sp. | reverse complement strand
AAGTCCGAGATCATGGACCTCATCAATACGCCTCCCTCGAGGCGCAGGTTGCAGCCATCTCCGACGACATCGCCTACAACGTTCACGACATCGATGACGGCCTGCGCGCCAATCTCTTCAAGGTCATCGATCTCGGCGACATCCCGCTTATCGGGACCGCGCTCACTGAAGTGCTCAAAGCCTATCCGGACATCGACCAGTCGCGGCTGGTGCATGAGACCGTGCGCCGGCTGATTGCAGCCATGGTGGCCGATGTCCTCAAGAATACGAAGGCGAACATCGATCGGCTGCATCCCAAATCTGCTGACGATGTTCGTGTCGCCTCTGAGCCCCTCGCGGCCTTCTCCGGACAGATGAAGGAATACAACCGTGTGCTGCAGCGCTTTCTCTCGCACGAAATGTACCGCAACCCGCAGGTGCTGCAGATGATGGAAAGAGCCCAGCGCGTCATACGTGATCTCTTCACGGCCTATATGTCCGACGAGAGCCTGCTCCCAGCAGACTGGCGCGACGGAACCCCGATCTCAGATCACAGCCGCTATGCCCGCCAGGTTTGTGATTTCATTGCCGGAATGACCGACCGCTACGCTCTGGAACAGCACAAACGCCTGTTTGACCTTGACCCCCTTTTCCGATAGGGCGGGCCTCATTTCGCGATTCAACAGAACATTGAAGAATGAATATTTTTTCCGATTTTCAGGAGAAAGTCTTGAAGACGGTGGCGGCGCTGCAATCCGCCGGCCAATTGCCTGACAATCTCGATCTCTCCAAAGTAACGGCGGAACCACCGCGCGATATTGCGCATGGCGACATTTCCACAAACGCCGCGATGGTTCTGGCCAAGCCCTCCAATCTTGCGCCACGTCAAGTTGCAGATAAACTTTTGCCCCTGATTACGGCATTCGCCGATGTTCAATCAGCATCGATTGCAGGTCCCGGTTTCATCAATGTCACACTCAAAAATGACGTATGGCCACGTGTCATCCGTGCAGTGCTTGAACGGAAGGAAAAGTTTGGGCACTCGGATTTTGGCGCCGGAAAGAAAGTGAATGTCGAGTTCGTCTCCGCCAATCCGACAGGCCCCCTTCATGTGGGCCATTGCCGTGGCGCGGTCTTTGGCGATGCCCTGGCCTCGCTGCTCAAAGTAACGGGATATGACGTCACCAAAGAGTATTACATCAATGATGCTGGTGCGCAGGTTGATGTGCTCGGCCGCTCTGCCTATCTGCGCTACCTCGAAGCACTGGGCGAGAACATTGGTGAAATTCCATCGGGCCTCTATCCCGGAGACTATCTGAAGCCTGTCGGTGTCGAACTCGCCCGCCTGCATGGCCGCGCGCTCGCCGGAAAGCCTGAAGATGAATGGCTTCCAATCGTCCGGCAGAAGGCCATCGACATGATGATGGATCTGATCCGCGATGACCTTGCGGTGCTGAACATCCATCACGATGTCTTCTTCTCTGAGCGCAGCCTTCATTCCTCGGGCGAGGTCCGCGAAGCCATTGAGCGTCTCGAAAAACAGGGCCACATCTTCAAGGGCAAACTGGAGAAGCCGAAGGGTGAAGTGCCACCCGACTGGGAAGACCGCGAGCAGACACTGTTCCGCGCCACCGCCTTTGGCGATGACATCGACCGCCCGCTGATGAAATCTGATGGCAGTTACACTTACTTTGCATCCGACGTGGCCTATAGCTTCGACAAGATCGGCCGCGGATTTGAGGAACTGGTCTATGTCCTCGGCGCCGATCACGCCGGCTATGTAAAACGGCTGCAGGCCGTTGCCGCTGCGTTGCGCGGCGATCGCAAGGCTGAGGTCATCGTCAGGCTGTGTCAGCTGGTGAAGCTCTTCCGCGACGGCGAGCCGGTGCGCATGTCGAAGCGGGCAGGGGAATTTGTCACCTTGCGCGATGTCGTGGATGAAGTGGGCCCGGACGTTACGCGCTTCATGATGCTCTACCGCAAGAATGAAGCACCGCTCGACTTCGATTTTGCCAAGGTCACCGAACAGTCCAAGGACAATCCGGTCTTCTATGTGCAGTACGCTCACGCACGGATTTGCTCCGTGCTGCGTAAGGCGCAGGAACAAGGAATGGGAATCACCGACCCTGCAAATGCTGAATTTGATCTGTTGTCTGAGGAAAGCGAGTTAAGGTTAATACGCGCAATTGCAGCTTTTCCACGCCTCCTGGAAGCTGCCGCCGCAGCCCATGAGCCACACAGAATATCCTTTTATCTCCATGATTTAGCCAGCGAGTTTCACGCACTTTGGAATAAGGGCAAAGAGTCGCCGCAATTGCGCTTCATTGTCGAAGCAGACAAACGGACGTCGACGACCCGGCTCGCTTTTTTGACCGCAATAAGGTATTGTTTAGCGATTGGGCTTGGGATTCTCGGCCTCACCCCGGCTGAGGACATGTGATTGGGGTAATAGGTTAATGGATCAAGATTCAACCAAGAGCTCGGACAAGCGCAACTGGCGCGAGCGCTTGGGTATAGGTGGTGCAACTGGCGCTTCGCCCGCAAAGAACTTGCCGCGGATTTCCGACGACTATCAGAGCCCGGGGAACAAACCTGGCGTGGTGCCGGGAGTGGCGCAAGTCCGTCCGTCCGGCGCCCGGCCTGCGACCGTGAAACCGGCGCCGATGGCGCCTCGCGCCGCAAGCAAATCGGGAGCGCCCGTCGCCCCCGAAAAACTTGCAGAACGTTTGCGCTCGCAGCGCGATGCGCAGGCCAAGCTCGCGGAGCAACGTGTTCAGGTGGCACGGCAAAGAGGCGAGCAGCTTCCAACCAACATTACGGATCGTCCTGTGTCCTCCCTTGCGCCGAAAACCGCATCTGGCTCTTCAGCAAAACCCAAGTTCACATTTGCCGAAGAGGAGCAGAACCTCTCGTCTGCACAAGCCAAGGGACCGGCTTCCTCCCAGCCTCCGCTTCAACCGCCGCGGCAGCCTTTGGGCGCATCGCCAAATTCACCCGCTTTCCAGCCGCGGTATCCGGCGCAAGGCGCATTTGGCAGTTCTGCCGGACAAGGAACGCTGCGGCCCGGGCTGCCGCCTTCCGGCTATTCGCCGCCGCCGTTCCCCGGCTACAGGCCATTCGAGCAATCATCTGGTTATGTGCCGCCGCCCCGCGGCAATATTGGAAGCCCTTCTTCCAATGGCTATGCCAGCCAGCCGCGCCTCAATGTGCCTGGCAAATCCGGTTATTCTCCCGGACAGGATTATGCGGGCTATACTCCGCCGCCCGGAACGGGCACTGATCCGCGCTTCAATCTTCCGCGTTCTGGCCGCATGCCGCTGCCGCCAAGATCACCGGCCTCACAATACGATGATGCCATGCCGGAGGAAGGATACTATCCCGAACAGATGCCGCCACCCCGTGCCGGGCGCCGTTCTGCTGCTGACTATCAGCAAGCATACCGGGACATGGAGCAGGGCTATGACGAGCAGCCCTCGCGTTCGCGCGGTCCATGGATTCTTCTGGGTCTGTTGCTGCTGGCGCTCGGCGTCGCCATGGCGGGTGTCTGGTACTACCAGACAACCATCAAGCCCCAGATAACTGCGACCAGCACTGGTGCTCAGGTTCCTGTCGTGGAAGCCCCTGCTGGCCAAACCACTGCACCGCCAGAACCAGCTGCGGCGGAAGCTTCCGCGAGCGAAGCCGGTGGCAAGAAGCAGATCTATGACCGCATTGTCGGTGACCAGGAAGATTTGAACGGCCAACTCGCCCCAACCGAAGAGGTGCCTATCGCTCCGCCAGCACAGAGCACCCAGGCGCCTGTTGATTCCACGATAAATCCGGCAGCCGCGCCTCCCGCCAGTGATGATTCGGCGCCTCTGCCTATTCCGCCTCCGCCGGATGAGTATGGCGGGCAAGGATCGCTGCCACTGGAGCCGGCAGAGAACACTGCCCAACAGACACCACCTGCCGCCGGCGCCAGTCAGGCGGCAGCGCCGTCTGCAGTTGCGCCCGCCGCAACGCCGCCGGCCCCCGGCGAAACCGCTGAAGCGGATGCCATAACCGGCGAAGAAGACGCCGAAGCGCTCGAACCAAGCGTTGCGCCTGCACCAAAACCGATTGCCCCCGCCAAAAAGAAGGTGGCGGCAACGGCGGCCGAACCGGAGAGCCTGGGAAGCAAGCCTGTGGTGCTCGTACCCCCGGCTGATGGAAGTGCGGTTGCTTCGGTGCCATCCACTGGGGCCACGACACCTGGGGACGCCGGAGATGGTGTGACAGACGATCTCTACGGTGCGGAAGAAGCGGTGGCATCTACCGCGCCGGTCGCTGCAACGCCTGTCAAGAAGAAGAAAAAGACGCTTGCTGACTTATTCAACGGCTCGAGCACGGAAGAATCCGCGGCGCAATTCACTTCCAATACGCAAGCGCCTCAGCCCGTGAAACAGGCGACAGCCCCAACTCCAACTCCAGCCCCGGTCCCTGTCGCGCCCAAGCAAGTAGCGCCCGCACCCAAGCCCGTGGCACCCGCGCCAGCTGAGGTTCAGGTCGCTTCAGCAACGGGCTATGTGGCCCAGCTTGCTTCTTTCAGGACGAAGCAGGAAGCGAACACCGAATTCGGCCGGCTGAAATCAAAGCATGCGGGGATCTTGCAGGGAACAACGCCCATCATCAGTGAAGCCGTTGTCGCCGGCTCCACACGCTACCGCCTTGCGGTCGGCAGCTTTGCCTCCAAGGATGCGGCAAGCGCCATCTGCACCCGCCTCTTTGCGGCCGGCGAGCGTGACTGCCTCGTGAAGCAGCAATAAACATCCAGCAATGAGTGTTGGCGGCGAAGTGACTGAGCTTGTGTGTCAACACAAGCGGAGCGCAAGCAGATAGCCGCCATGCCGAAGCACACCATAAGGTCCTTCATCAGCGGCTGCGAATCCTACGCGATAACTTCTTCAGAAAGAACGTTCTTTCGCGAAGTGCAGCCGTGGGGCCTCATCCTTTTTGCCCGCAACTGCCAGAACGCGACGCAACTGAAAGACCTCACTTCCGAATTCCGCAGCATCGTTGGCCGCAAGGACGCCCCTGTGCTCATCGATCAGGAAGGGGGCAGGGTGCAGCGCATGAGCCCCAGGGCAGGCCCATGGCGGAGCTATCCGGCGCCAGCGGCCCTTGGCCGCTTCTATGAGTCATCGCCCCTCTTGGCGCTGCGGGCCGCCCGCAACATTGGCCGCCTGATGGCAAGCGACTTGATGGAAGCCGGGATCAACGTGAATTGCGTGCCAGTGCTCGATATCCCGCAGCCGGATTCTCACGCCATCATCAGTGACCGCGCATACTCACAAAAACCCGAAGCGGCGCTCGCCTTGGCGCGTGCCCATGTGGCAGGCTTTGCCGCTGGAGGTATCTTGCCGGTCGTCAAGCACATGCCGGGACATGGCCGCGCAATGGTCGACAGTCACCAAGAACTTCCACGCGTAACGGCAAGCCGGCAACAGCTTGAGGCAACTGACTTCGTGCCCTTTGCGGCCTTTGCCGATGCGCCCATGGCCATGACCTGTCATATTGTTTTTGAGGCTATCGACAAGGACAACCCCGCGACCCATTCGCGCGCCATCATCCGCAACGTGTTGCGCAAACAG
>JBIOWL010000057.1:0-4175 GCA_044868645.1 Aestuariivirga sp. | reverse complement strand
GTAGTCTGAGATCAGAACACCGGTTACAACACCTCTCTCATCGCGAATAGTTCGCCTGCGAGAGGGCACAAAACAAGGGTGGAGAATTGAGAACTGCAGAAATCCACCTGGTTTTGTAACGCGGAAGGCTTCTGCGAGAGCCTTCTGCTGGTCCGGCATGTCCATCAAAGACATGAATGCGGTTGTGAAGTCAAAAGACGCATCGGAAAATTCAAGATGCGTCCCATCTCCCAGCCGATAGTCGATGGCTGGGCCATCCTGAAACTCAGATGCGTGCTTGATGAAGGTGGGAGAGATGTCGATGCCAGTCATCGACGCGCCCAGTTTCGCGAGTTGGCGCGTGTTGGCTCCTTCGCCACAGCCTATGTCCAAGCCGACCAGACCTTCGACATCCGGAAGCATCGACAGGAATGCGGGGGTGTTCACGAGATCGCGGTAAACATCAAATCCAGAACGCACCTGCTCGGTCCATGCAGCAGCGTTTGCTTCCCAATATTCGCCAACTTCCCGAGACTGCATGTTCTTCGCTCCACTGCACAATTGCGAACAACGGCACTTAGCATGAAAGCGGGAGTGGTTGCCTCCTCTCCCCCAGCTTGTTGGGGGGAAAGCCTTGTTCAATGTCCCGCCAACAAACGCATCTCAGCAGCGGCATTCAATCGGGACTTGCCGCAGCAACACGCAGATTGCGGAAATAGCCTTCCGTGCCAATGTCCACCCAAAGCCCGATGCGGCCCGACGCCGGCTGCAATTTTGTTTGAGGCACGCGGAGGCATTCCGCGCCGTTGACCAGGGCGCGCAACCTGCGCTCTTCCAGCTCAAGCCGGAGATTGATCCATTGTTCCGGTAAAATGTCAGCGGCGGCCTCAAATCCCCCGTCCGGTTCGTCAGCTCGCAGGCGGTCAAATTTCCAATCGGGATAGGCGAAATACTGGATGGCGCGATTGTTCCTCGGTGGCGGAGGGTTCAGCCGCGCGCCATTCATGGGCCGGAGATAAACCGCCTCAAATGACCTGCCGCCTTCCTGCACGCGATAGGCCATTCCGATAAAACCGCGGGCATAATCTGGCGCGTCGGCGCGAAGGCGGGAGGCAACCTCCACTTCAATCACGCCGTTTCTGAATTCGGGGGACAGCAAGACAAATGTCGGTTCGTCGCCGAACTGCTTGCCAAGCTCGCCGCCGCGCGTCACCGCATCAAGTTCAACCTGAAGCGCCTCTCGTTCAAGAAACACCGCAGGCCGCGCATCCACACCGTGCAACGCGCTTGTTGCGGGCAGTGCATCCAGGGCGATTGTTGAAATGAAAGTCACAGTGTCACCTAGCATAAATGTGCGCCTAGCAACGCAGTTCTCTACTCACCCCTAACTTGTAGGGGGAGTGGCCACAGACTTGCCGTTCGTGGCGCTACGCCAAAAATTTCTCCGATCCGGAATCGGGTGGCGGAGCCGGCCGCACCCTGTGATGAGACCACCCTATGCCGATAGTGGCGCTCAAGGAGAACCGAAGTATGAAACGACTCAATAATAAAGTTGCAATCGTCACCGGAGCAAGTTCCGGCATTGGACGCGCGACTGCAATTCTGTTTGCGCGCGAAGGTGCCAAGGTCATCGCGGGAGCGAGGCGGCAGTCACTCCTGGACACGCTGATCAAAGAAATCACCAATATTGGCGGCAGCGCGCTGGCACTCGCCGGCGATGTGCAAAACGAGGACTATGCGAAGGCTTTGGTCGAGATGGCCAGCAAGGAATTCGGCGGACTTGATATCGCCTTCAACAATGCCGGAACGAACGGCCCCATGGGCCCAACGCAGGACATATCACTCGCAGATTGGAGCAGCGCAGTTTCGACCAATCTCACCGCCGCGTTTCTTGGGGCGAAGTATCAGCTTTCGGCCATGCTCAAGCGGGGTGGTGGCTCGCTGATCTTCACTTCCTCCTTTGTAGGCTACACAGTTGGCATGCCCGGTGTTGCTGCCTACGCGGCGAGCAAAGCGGGATTGATTGGTCTCACGCAAGGTCTGGCAGCTGAATTTGGATCAAGGAATATTCGGGTCAATACACTTCTGCCGGGAGGCACCGATACGCCAATGGCCGAAGCATGGATGACGACCGCCGAGGCAAGATCGTTCGTTGAGGGCCTCCACGCACTCAAGCGTATTGCGCACCCTGAAGAGATCGCTCAATCGGCACTCTATCTCGCTTCGGACATGTCGAGCTTCACGACGGGTGCCGCGCTTCTCAGCGACGGCGGTGTGTCAATCAACAGGACATGAAGGCCCGTCGCCGGGAAGTATTGGCAGTCAGCGCCAATTGTCCGGCCTATTTCTCTCCCCCAACTTGTTGGGGAGTGCCCCGGACTTGATCCGGGGCGAGGGGGTGATTCAGCAAGTGTTGACATACCCCCTCCCGCCTACGGCGTACTCCCCCGCGCGTTGCGCGAGGGAGAAAGTTGTTAGCGCACCGCCAGCACCGCGAGCACTAACAGTGGCACGACCCATCTGCGGTCTTGCCACCGGCCTCCTGAATGGAAGGACACGGCACGTCTGCGTAACTGCAAAAGACACAGCAATCGCCCGCCCTGGGCTTCAGCACCACCTTGCATCCCTTGCATTCGTAAAAGAATTGGCAGGCGTCTGTTGGCATGGTTTCAACTGCCATGTGGCCACACAATGGACAGGTGATGGTTGCGGTCAGCTGCATTACCGGATGGTCACAACAGTTGCCGGGTATCCGGCATTGGCCGATGCTTCTGCAATTGCCTCCGGCATGACAAGAGTGTCTTCATAAGTTGCCTTTGCTGTTCTGCTCTCCAAATCCGCCACAACGAGTTTGACGCCGTTCACGCCCTCCATCGCCGTCTTGATGGTGATGGGACAGAGAACGCATGTCATGCCCGGGACTGAAAACGTCACGGTTTTTTCCGCGCCTAATGCCGGTCCGGCGAAGACAAACAGCAAAGAAAGAACTGCAAGATTTTTCACGACATCGTCCTCATACAAGATAGGGCACGACCCAATTTACCAGCGCTGCCGAAAGCGAAATGGCCGCGGCAATCCAGAGAACCGCCCTGGTCGTCCGGGTCACTGCAGGCACTTCGCAAAGCGTGCCAGGGGCACAAGCATTCTGTTTGCGATACGCTCTCCACAGTCCGGTGCCGATGGCGGCTGCGGAAATCGCAAGGAACAGCGGCTGATAGGGCGAAAGGCCCGTCAGCCCGCTCATCCATGAACCGCCCACACCGATGCTGACCAGCAGCAGCGGCAGGATGCAGCACGAGGATGCAAGGATGCTTGCGGTCAGTCCGCCGCCGGCGAGCGAGCGCATCAGCGTTCGATCACTTTCCAGCTTGGCGGAGGTAATCGCTGTTTCAGGTTGCATTGACATGGGGTTTTGATACATCCTGTAGTAACTACAGGATCAAGAGGAATTGCCGCGATGGCCATCACAACAACGCGAGCCGTGCCTTGGACAATTGGCGAGCTTTCCCGAAAAAGCGGCGTCAACATTGAAACCATTCGCTATTTTGAGCGCATCGGCCTTCTCCTGAAGGCTGCACGCGCGCCAAACGGGCGCCGTCAGTATGGCAGGGAGCACTTCCGCCGCCTGCATTTCATCAGGCGCGCCCGGGCGATGGGGTTCTCGCAAGCCGAGGTCAAGGCGCTGATAGATCTGTCGGAAGGAAAACCCAGCGCCTGTGATGCGGCAAAACTGATTGCCGATGAGGCGCTCGCCGTGGTCAGGCAAAAGATCGAGGAACTTTCCCGCATGGAGCAGGTTCTGGCGTCCGCCTCCAGGCAATGCGCACTGGGCACTTCGCCCACCTGCCCTTTGATCGATAGTCTGTTTCCGGCGGATGACCGCTAACAAGGGGCGGATGAATAAGGCCGGAGCGGTTGCCTGTTCTCCCCCAACGTGTTGGGGGAGTGCCCCGGACTTGATCCGGGGCGAGGGGGTGATTCAGTACGCACTGATGCACCCCCTCCCGCCTACGGCGTACTCCCCCAGCAAAGCTGGGGGAGAGTTGTCGATCAATGCCCCGCCAAGACCGCAAGCAGCAGAAGCGCCACGATGTTGGTGATCTTGATCATGGGGTTGACGGCGGGGCCAGCGGTATCCTTGTAGGGATCGCCGACGGTGTCGCCCGTGACGGAGGCCTTGTGGGCGTCCGAGCCCT
>JBIOWL010000056.1:0-6411 GCA_044868645.1 Aestuariivirga sp. | reverse complement strand
AGGCAAGATAAGGCGCGGGCCGCAAGCCGGATTGCTCCTTCAGGATATCATAGGCGAGCGGCGTGACCTTGAACGTCACATGAAGGCCGCCCTCTTCCGGCCAGCCGATGGCAAAGACCTTGCCCTTTGGCCCACCAACCTTCCAGACATGAGCGCCTCCCCACTGCACCACATGTGAGGCGTGTGGGAGGGATTTGCAGAAGCGGTTATAGATTGAAAGATTCATGCCGCCATACTCTTCCCCAAAGCGCTGCTTTGGGGAAGTGGCGCGAAGCGCCGAAGGGGTATGTCCGCATATGCTGAACTACCCCCTCCCGCCTTCGGCGTACTCCCCCGCGCATCCGCGCGAGGGAGAGGATTAGTGCAAGGTCGCCGCAGCAGACGGACCTGACGGCTTCTTCAATTCCGGCACTACGCCATTGAAGATGAAACCTCCATCCTTCACATCCACCCGCACTTCATCACCGTCCTTGACCCTGCCGGAAAGAATTTCCTCCGCCAGCGGATCTTGCACATTCTTTTGGATGACCCGCTTCAAGGGCCGCGCCCCATAGGCCGGATCATAGCCAAGCTCGGCAAGCCGCGTCTTGGCCTCATCGGAAAGCGACAGCGCGATCTTCCGGTCGCCAAGCAGTTTCTGCAACCGCTCAAGCTGGATGTCGACAATCGCCCCCATATGCTGCCGCATCAGGCGGTGGAACAGGATGATGTCGTCGACGCGGTTGAGGAACTCGGGCCGGAACTGGCGCTTCACCACCTCCATCACCTGCTCCTTCACGTCATCACTGTCCTGGTTCTCCGCCAGATTGACGAGGAATTCTGAACCGAGATTGGAGGTCATCACGATCAGCGTGTTCTTGAAATCAACGGTGCGGCCCTGGCCATCGGTCAGGCGGCCGTCATCGAGAACCTGCAGCAGCACGTTGAAGACATCTGGATGCGCCTTCTCGATCTCATCGAAGAGCACCACCTGATAGGGCCTGCGCCGCACGGCCTCGGTCAGCGCACCGCCCTCGTCATAGCCCACATAGCCGGGAGGCGCACCAATGAGCCGCGAAACCGCGTGCTTTTCCATATATTCCGACATGTCGATCCTGACCATGGCGTGCTCGTCATCGAAGAGGAACGAGGCCAGCGCCTTGGTGAGTTCCGTCTTGCCGACGCCCGTTGGCCCCAGGAACATGAAAGATCCGATTGGCCGGTTGGGATCCTGTAACCCGGCGCGGGCGCGCCGCACTGCCGTCGAAACAGCAACCACGGCGTCAGCCTGTCCGACCACGCGCTTCTGCAGCTCTGCTTCCATGTGGAGAAGCTTCTCACGCTCGCCTTCCAGCATCCTATCGACGGGAATGCCGGTCCAGCGCGAGACGACCTGCGCGATATGGCTCTCTGTCACGGCTTCTTCCACAAGCTTTGAATCGCCCGCGGCTTCAGCCGCTTTCAATTTCTTCTCGAGTTCCGGAATCTTGGCATAGGTCAACTCGCCGGCCCGCGCGAAATCTCCCTTGCGCTGGGCGATCTCAAGTTCATGCCGCACTGCCTCAAGTTCTTCCTTGAGCTTGGAGGCAGAGGCAAGTTTCTCTTTCTCGGCGTGCCAGTTGCGCGTCATGGCGGCTGATTTTTCTTCTGCTTCCGCCAACTCCTTCTCAAGCTTGACGAGCCTGTCTTTCGACGCGGCATCCGTTTCCTTCTTCAGGGCTTCGCGCTCGATCTGCAGCTGCATGATGCGCCGGTCGATCTCGTCCAGTTCCTCGGGCTTGGAATCAACCTGCATCCTGAGCCGCGCTGCAGCCTCATCCATCAGGTCGATGGCCTTGTCGGGAAGGAAGCGATCTGAGATGTAACGGTTGGAAAGTGTCGCCGATGCTACGATCGCCGCATCTGTGATGCGCACGCCGTGGTGCAATTCATATTTTTCCTTGATGCCGCGCAGGATGGATATGGTGTCTTCGACAGTGGGCTCATTCACGAAGAGCGGCTGGAAGCGCCGCGCCAGCGCCGCATCTTTTTCAACATGCTTGCGGTATTCATCGAGCGTCGTGGCGCCTACGCAGTGCAGCTCGCCGCGCGCCAGAGCAGGTTTCAACAGGTTCGAGGCATCCATGGCGCCATCTGCCTTGCCGGCGCCCACCAGTGTGTGCATCTCGTCGATGAAGAGAACAATCCCGCCATCCGAAGACGTGACCTCCGAAAGCACGGCCTTCAGACGCTCTTCGAATTCTCCGCGGAACTTGGCGCCCGCAATGAGCGCGCCCATATCGAGGGCAAGCAGCTTCTTGTCTTTGAGGGACTCCGGCACGTCACCCTTGACGATACGCAGCGCCAGGCCTTCGGCAATGGCCGTCTTGCCGACGCCCGGCTCGCCGATCAGCACCGGATTGTTCTTGGTGCGCCGTGACAGAATTTGAATTGTGCGGCGGATTTCCTCATCGCGGCCAATGACGGGATCGAGCTTGCCGTTCTGCGCGGCTTCCGTGAGATCGCGCGCATATTTCTTGAGCGCGTCATAGCCCTGCTCGGCGGAGGCCGTATCTGCCGTGCGGCCCTTGCGGATGTCGTTGATGGCCTGGTTGAGGCCCTGCGGTGTTACCTTGGCCGCCTTCAAGGCCTTTGCGGCATCGCTCGCCTCCATGGCCAGCGCCTGCAACAGCCGTTCTGCCGTGACGTAAGAGTCACCCGACTTGTTGGCGAGTTTCTGCGCGGCATCAAAAACCCGCGCCAGTTCCGGCGACAGATAAACCTGTCCTGCACCGCCGCCCGAGACTTTCGGCATCTTGCGCAGGGCTTCTTCGGTCTGCGCCAAGGCCACGCGGGGATCGCCCCCCGCTGCCCGGATCAGCCCGGAAGCCAGTCCTTCCTCATCATCGAGGAGGACTTTCAACATATGTTCTGGTGTGAAACGCTGGTGGCCTTCCCGCAAGGCCAGGGCCTGGGCCGACTGCACAAAGCCCCGCGACCGCTCTGTGTATTTCTCGAAATCCATATCCAATCCTCCGTCTCGGCACGCCCGAAGGATCCTTTGGAAGGCACCCCGCAGACGCCGTCAAAAACAGCGTTAGCACCAAGTTTCGGCCCCCGACGCGGGCAGCCGCCTTTGATACTTCAAGTCAGATATAGGAATGAACTTTGGCCGGGCAAGGTGCCGCAGCGCATCGGACGAGCAAGTGGAATCACCTGCGAAGTGAAAGATGCGCCAGATTCAATGGGCTGGCGCAACTTTTCGCCCTCAACCGCTGTGCACTTGAGGGCTCGTTGCGCTAGCTTCACTCGCCTTGCGGCAGGTCCCCGGAGGGAGTCTCTCCGCGCGGTCTGCGGCCACGGCCAGTGCGTTCTGGCGGGGCATTCTGTGGTTCGCCTTCCGCCGCAACGGCCGGCATGGGCCGCTTCAGAAAGGAAGGGGCTTCCCAATTGCCGCCCTCGTCCCGCTCGCCGCCACTGCCATTGTCATGGCCGGGGTCACGGGCCTGGCGCACGTCACGTTCGGCACGTGGGGCCCGATCCTGCCGGTCATAGCGTTCTGGGCGTTCTGGGCGTTCCGGGCGTTCTTGACGGTCCTGGCGCTCATGCCTTTCCCCGCCTTCATTCTCGGCATTATAGCCGCCCTCATTGTTGGGGCGGTCATTGCGCCGGCCCCAGCGGTTGCGGAAACGGTTGCCGCCATCGCGGTTCTGGTCGCGGTTGAAATCGCGGTTGCCGTCACGCTGCTGGAAGTCCCGGCGCGGGCGGTTCTGAAAACCCTGTTGTCCCGGACCTTCTTCACCCTGCGCACCCGGCTGTCCTTCGCCTTCGGCAAACTCGCCCTGGGCTTCCTGGCCTGGAGCTGCTTCGGCAGAAATTTCTCCCTGCGCTTCTTCCTCGCCTTCCACTCCGGCTTCATGGCCCTCTTCCTCGCCATCCTCTTCGCCGAGGCGGCGGGAGAACTGGACGGGCTGGCCCACCGGCTGGGCAGCGAGCCACACCCGGTAATAGTGATCGGCGAACTGGAAGTAGCTCTCGGCCATCACTGTGTCGCCCGAAGATTGTGCATCCCGTCCCAGCTGCATATATTTTTCGGCGACCGTCTGGGCCGTGCCGCGCAGTTTCACGTCCGGCCCGTTGGAGTCAAAGACCTTGTTGGAGCTGTTGCCACCGCCGCCGCCACTACCTCCACCGCCACGATGGCGGTTACGGTTGCGGCCACGCTTGTTGTTGTGTTGTCCTGGTCTCATGTGTCTCAATCTACCGTCCATTGTCGCAATCAGCTCCAGCCACAGAAGAGCTGTTTGCCCTTGTGGGTGCTGTGAAAGGTTCTCACGCGCTGCTTCAGAATTTATCGTCCTGTATTCTGGTCCCTGCGGCCTGGCGCACTTCCCCGCGCGCCTGTGATTGCCTTTGCCTGCCGGTGCCCGCTGGTAATGCCCCTGAATGGCACCGAACGTCGCAAATTGCAGGGAATGAACCTTACATAGCGAATCCGGCCCCAGATTCCAATGGATATTTTGCAAAGAGCCTAAATGAAGCAGAACGCCAAAGCGCGTGGTTTTCCCGCCAGATCAAGGCGTTTTCCGGCAGGTTCGAAGCCATATTTGCCGAAAATTGAAGTGACTGCGGCGTCCTGTCCATCGCCGATTTCCACCGCAACGTGTCCGCCAGGGCTTAGGAAGGAGGCTGCCTCGCCGGCAATGGCGCGGTAGCAATCAAGTCCGTCAGGTCCGCCATCCAGCGCCTTTCTGGGGTCGTAAAGCCGCACCTCCGGCTGCAGCGAATCAATCACGGCGCTTTCGATATAGGGAGGGTTCGAGACGATGAGATCGAAAGGCTCGGCCACCGGTTCAAACCAGCGCCCGTGTAGGAGGTCGCAGCGGGAGCTAAGGCCCAATGCCGCGGCATTGCGGAAAGCAACCTTGAGCGCGTCCTGCGAGAGATCAACACCGAGACCCGTGAGGTGCCGCCGCTCCGCCAGCAATGTCAGCAACAGGTTTCCGCTTCCCGTGCCGAGATCGAGAACCTGATTTACCCCATGAGTGTCGATGATCTGAAGGCAGAGCTCGATCAGGCTTTCGCTGTCGGGCCGGGGGTCAAGCACGGCGCTTGAAACCTCGAACTCCCGGCCGAAGAATTCCTTGATGCCGGTGATCTTCGAGACGGGTTCGCGCAATGCGCGGCGCTCTATCAATGTTTGAAACGCCACCGCCGCAGGAGCGCTCACGGTCATTTCCGGGCGGGCAACGAGATCAGCTGTTGCAAGGTTTGCTGCATGCTGCAGGAGCAGCCTTGCATCAAGGGCCGGGGCTGCAACACCGGCAGCGCCAAGCCGCGCCCTTCCCTCCGCCAGAAGTTCCTTAGCCGTTGGCATCTTGCTCGGCCAGAAGCTCGGCCTGGTGATGGGTGATCAAGGCGTCAATCACTTCCTCCAGCGCCGGTCCCTCAATGATCTCAGGCAGCTTGTAGAGTGTGAGATTGATGCGGTGGTCGGTAAGCCGCCCTTGCGGAAAATTATAGGTGCGGATGCGCTCCGAGCGGTCCCCCGAACCCACCTGGCCCTTGCGCGTGGCAGAGCGCTCGGCATCGATCCGCGCCCGCTCCATCTCGTAAAGCCTGGCGCGCAAAATCTTCATGGCCTTGTTCTTGTTCTTGAGCTGCGACTTCTCATCCTGCTGGGCAACGGCAAGGCCGGTTGGCAGATGGGTGATGCGCACGGCGGAATCCGTGGTGTTGACCGATTGCCCGCCAGGTCCCGAAGAACGGTAGACATCGATCCGCAAATCCTTGTCCTCGATCTTGATATCCACTTCCTCGGCTTCCGGAAGAACGGCAACCGTCGCTGCCGAGGTATGAATGCGGCCTTGCGTTTCCGTGTCCGGCACGCGCTGCACACGATGAACACCGGATTCAAACTTGAGACGCGCATAGGCGCCCGCGCCATAGATATTGGCGATGATTTCCTTGTAGCCGCCATGTTCGCCATCGCTGGCCGAGATCACCTCGACGCGCCAGCCCTTGGAGGCCGCATAGCGCTGATACATGCGGAAGAGATCGCCTGCAAAAATCGCCGCTTCATCGCCGCCCGTGCCCGCCCGCAGTTCAGAATGACGTTGCGCTCATCCGCAGCATCCTTTGGCAAAAGCATGATGCGGAGTTTCTGCTCCAGTTCTTCGATCTTCTCTGCAAGTATCGGCTTCTCGGCCTCCGCCATGCTGGCAAGCTCGCCGCCCGCCGCAATCATGTCGGCGATGCCCTCTGCTTCCGAATAGGCTGCTTTCAGCGACTGCGCCGCTTTCGCCGCAGGCTCCAGTTCCGCATAATCCTTCGACAGCTTGACGAAAGCCTCGCCCGTGGCGCCCGACGACAATGCATGCTCGACGCCCGCAAAGCGTTCGATGAGGCGGTCAAGTTTTTCATGTGGAAGGGCAGCCATGGCGGCGGGCTTCT
>JBIOWL010000055.1:0-2473 GCA_044868645.1 Aestuariivirga sp. | reverse complement strand
GATTGACCGGTCATTCGTCGAGAAAGTCGCCAACAACGCCCATGCCGCCTCGATTGTGCGCGCGGTTCTGGCGCTCGGCAAGAGCCTGTCGATTCCAGTCCTCGCGGAAGGCATCGAAACCGAGGCGCATCTGGCGTTCATGCGCGCCGAGGGATGCGACGAAGCGCAGGGCTTCCTGCTCGGCCGGCCGGGTCGGGTCGACTGGCTGTCGCAACCTCCGGCAACACAGGCCCAACTCCAGGCCCAATCCCAGGCCCAATCCCAGTGCTACGTGACGGCCTGAGCGGGAGCAGGCGACACTCCACTCCTCCCCTTGGGGAGGGGTCACCGCGCAGCGGCGGGTGTTCGCGGTGGAGAGGAAGTAGGCACGGACCCAAAAACAATCCGTCATTCCCGCGAAGGCGGGAATCCCGCTTCCTTCAAAAAAGCGGGATGCCTGCCTGTGCAGGCATGACGAACTGAATAAAGTCTACGCCGCGCGTAAGCTTTCCTTGTGCACACGCGCTTCGAAGATATCGAGGCCCTTTTCCACAATGTCGAACATGGCGTTGATCTCATCTGCCGTGATCACAAGCGGCGGGCAGAAGGCAATCGCATCCTGCACATTGCGAGCAATGAGGCCAAGCTCCTGCAAGAGATTGACGAACTGCGCGCCGATGCCCTGCTTGCCTTCGAAGCTGCGCTTGCTTTTCTTGTCGGCCACAAGCTCGATGGCGCCGATAAGACCAACGCCACGCGCTTCGCCAACCAACGGATGATCGGCAAGCTTCTTGAGCCGCGCCATGAAGACAGGAGAAACCGCCTTGGCATGTTCCATGATCTTGTCGCGCTCGTAGATCTCGATCACTTTCAGTGCGATGGCGCAGCCTACGGGATGCGCGGTGTAGGTGAAGCCATGGCCGAATGTGCCGAGCTTGCGGCTCTGGTCCAGCATGGCCTGATAAAGGTCTTCCTCGATAGTGAGGGCCGAAAGCGGGAAATAGGCCGAGGTGATGGCCTTCGCTATGGAGATGGAATGGCCCTTGATGCCGAAAGTCTGCGTGCCGAACCAGTTGCCGGTGCGGCCGAAGCCGCAAATCACTTCGTCAACGATGAAGCGCACGTCGTACTTTGAGAGCACCTTCGCCACCTTGTCGAAATAGGTGGCGGGCGGCATCAAGACGCCGCCAGCACCCATCACCGGCTCGGCGATGAAGCCGGCAACCGTTTCCGGCCCTTCGCGCAGGATGAGATTTTCCAGATCATCGGCCATGCGAGTCGCAAAATCTTCTTCCGTTTCGCCCGCCACGCCATAGCGATAATGATGCGGGCAGGAGGTGTGGATGATGTTCTTGATCGGAAGATCGAAATCGCACTGCACCCAGGGAAGGCCCGTGAGCGAGGCGGCCGCGATGGTGACGCCATGGTAACCGCGGATACGGCTGATGATCTTTTTCTTCTCAGGTTTGCCGCGGGCATTGTTGTAATACCATGTCAGCTTGATCTGCATGTCGTTGGCTTCCGAACCTGAGGAGCCGAACAGCACTTTCGACGTGGGGACGGGCGAAAGCTCCTTGATCTTCTCGGAAAGCTCGATGAGGCCGTCATGCGACTTGCCGGAGAAAGCATGGGTGAAGGAAATCTTGCGCAAGGCTTCCGCACCCGCCTCGGCGACCTCCGTATTGCCGTAGCCCAGCGCCGTGCACCACAGCCCCGCCATGCCCTCGATATAGCGCTTGCCCTTGTCATCGAAGAGATAGACGCCCTTGCCTTCATTGAGGATGGTGGGGCCTGTTTCCCGGTGGCGCGCGAGATTTGTGTAGGGATGGATCACCGTTTCGATGTCGCGGTGGGCCATGTTTGAAAGCTGGGTCATCGGGAATCCTCTTCAATTGCGCGGCTGGATAGCATGGATTGTGTGGCGAAAAGCAGTCCAGTTGCCGGAAGAAGACCCATGCAGATTTGGCCGTTGCGGGATGTAGCGAATGTTGGGCAATGTGGCGAAGATGAGCGTTAACCCTGCCGGAAACCTTTCGCGCCGCATGGAACGGGTTGTGCCCAATGCCGTGGGCGAACTTTTGCGTGCGGGCGCCGATCCTTCGATCATCTCCTTTGCCGGCGGCTATCCCGACGGCACGCTATTTCCAGCGGAGAAACTCGGCGCCATCTATGCCGAGATCGTCAAGGACATGGGCGCGTCCTCACTGCAATACACGGTCTCTGACGGCATACCGAAACTGCGTGAGCAGATTGCCGAACGTCTGACGGCACAAGGCACGGCATGCGAGGTGGAGAATGTGTTGGTGCTGCAGGGCAGCCAGCAGGGCCTCGACCTCATGGGCAAGATGATGATCGATCCCGGCGATCTCATCATCACCGAGCGGCCCACATTTCTGGGTGCGTTGATTTCCTTCGATCCATTCGGGGCGCGCTATCGCGGCATTCCCATGGATGACGACGGCATGAAGATGGATGCGCTTGAAGCGGTGCTGAA
>JBIOWL010000054.1:0-2235 GCA_044868645.1 Aestuariivirga sp. | reverse complement strand
TTCGATGGCGTGCCGATGACGGCCAAGGAAAGCTTCGACTGGGCGGGCCAGCCTTCGACATGGGGTGATCCGGCGCTCGCCAACAATATCGCCAAGACCGATGCCGTGGCTTTGACGCGCATGTGCGAGGCAGGGGCCGTTCCTTATGGCAAGACCAATGTGCCCCTGGCGCTTGCCGACTGGCAGAGCTTCAATGCCATCTATGGCACGACCAACAATCCCTGGGATGTGACGCGCACGCCCGGCGGCTCTTCGGGCGGATCGGCGGCGGCTTTGGCCACTGGCATGTCGGCGCTGGAGATCGGCTCTGATATCGGCGCGTCGATCCGCAATCCAGCGCATTACTGCGGCGTCTATGGCCACAAGCCCACCTATGGTGTCGTGCCATATCGTGGGCATTTGATGCCGGGGAGCGTATCGATAAGCGACATTACAGTGGCGGGGCCGCTGGCGCGTTCTGCCGCTGACATCGCGGCGATGATGAAGGTGCTGGCGGGGCCTGATGGCACCGAAGCGCGGGGCTATAAGCTGGTGCTGCCGCCTGCGAGCCAGAAGCGCTTCAAGGATTTCCGGGTGGCGATCAAGCTCAACAGCAATGTCTCGGATGTTGACAAGCCGCTCCAGGAGCTTCTGACAAAGCTTGGAAATTATTTGGAAAAGAAGGCGAAGAAGGTGAGCTGGGAAGCGGCGCCCGGTTTTTCAGATGAGGAGTGCTACGAGAATTATATCACGTTGCTGCGCGCTACCGCCACGAAGCGCATGACGGAAGAGGCTATCGATGTGGAGGTGGCCAAGGCCAAGGGTCTGTCGCCAGATGACAAGGGCTATGTGGCGATGATGACGCGGGCCTTCGCGCTGTCGCATGGCGGCTGGCTCAAGGCCAATGAGCGGCGCCATCAGATGCGGCTGGAATGGGAGCGCTTCTTCAATGATTGGGATGTGCTGCTCTGCCCCACGGCGGCATCGGCGGCATGGCCCCATGACCAGAAGGGCGAGCGCCACGAGCGGTTGATCAGCGTGAATGGAAAACTGGTTTCCACAATCGACCAGAGATTCTGGGCCGGCTATTCGGGGAACTTCTATCTGCCATCAACGGTGGCGCCCATGGGCCTCACGGCGGGAGGGCTTCCCTGCGGTGTGCAGATCATCACGCGGGAATATGGGGACTATTCAGCGATCCGCTTCGCGGAACTCCTGGAGAAGGAATATCACGGCTTCGTGCCGCCGCCGGGGTATTGAAGTACAAATCGTCACCCCTGCGCAGGCAGGGGTCCCGCTTGTCTACTAAAAAAGCGGGATTCCCGCCTCTCGCCTTGGCGAAGCTGAAGCTTCGCTTCGGCGTAGCCAGGTCGCGGGAATGACGGAAGTTATTACGTTATCCCCGGTCCCCTGATTTCCTTGACGAGTTTCCTCATCATGGCGGCGCCGAAATCGTCATAGCTTGTGGCTTCCTCGACGAAAGCGGCGGAGCCGCCGATCACCTGACGTTCCAGATAGCGCGCCAGCTCAGGCCACTCATTGGTGATGGCAAGGCCATTGATGGTGAGTCCTTGCGCCACCACGAAATCGCGCGTCACAGGCGTCGGGCGGCCCATGTTATTGCGGCCGTCGGTGGAAATGTCGATGACGTTGCGCGTTGCCGCTGGTGCTTTGGAAAAGAGCGTCGCCGCGAAGATCATGGCGCCCGAAATGCCGGTGCCGCCTTCCGCCACGGCGCGGGGCCCGCGGCGCAGCTTTTCACCAACGGCATGGGCCACTTGGGGCGTATCAATAATGGTCCAGGGCACGATGACGCGCTGGTTGTCCATGTCCGACCATTGGAAAACGATGACGGCGATCTTCTGTTTTTCGCCGCTTTTGATGGCGTCCTGCACCGTCTCGCTCTGCAGGGCCTGGCCGAAGCCTTCCATCTGCAGGCGGTGTTCGTTGGCATCAACGCTGTAGGAAACATCGATGGCCAGAACCAGGGCGAGATCAACCTCGGCATCCTGGCCGCGACTTTCCCAGGGCGGGATGAGAATTCCAGCCAAGAAGACGACGAAAGCTGCAATCCACCGAAGATTCGGCATGGGCTGCCTCCATAGCCAAGCTTAACAGCATGGCATTGCGCCGCAATCACAATCGCTTGACCCGGAAAGGCGCAACGCCCATTTTATAGGGCATGGACAACCTGCCCAAACTGATCGATCCCTTCGGCCGCCACGTCAGTTACTTACGTGTTTCGGTGACGGACCG
>JBIOWL010000053.1:0-4889 GCA_044868645.1 Aestuariivirga sp. | reverse complement strand
CTGCCAATGTGGATGATGCACTGAAGCGCGTCGAAGGCCACTACAAGAAGATCGTCGAAAAGGGCATCAGGCCTCTTTCGGCGGGTGGCGATCATTTGTGCTCGCTTCCCATCCTGCGGGCCCTCCGCGCGAAGAAGCCCTTGGGCATGATCCATTTCGATGCCCATACCGATCTCTATGACGGTTATTTCGGCGGCTTCAAATATACCCATGGCACGCCCTTCCGCCGCGCCATCGAGGAAGGCCTGCTTGATCCGAAGCGCGTGATCCAGATCGGGCTCAGGGGTTCCATGTACGACCTTGACGATTTTGAATTCGGCGAGAAGACAGGCGTGCGATTGGTGCGCATCGAGGAGGCCATGGAGAAAGGCCCCAAGGCCATCATGGAAGAGGCGCGAAAGATCGCCGGCGATGGCGAGACCTATGTGAGCTTTGATATCGACATGCTCGATCCCGTCTATGCGCCGGGCACGGGCACGCCGGAGATCGGCGGCTTCACCACCTACCAGGCGCAAGCGATGCTGCGGCTCCTGCATGGCGTCAATGTGGTGGGCGCGGATGTGGTTGAAGTTTCGCCGCCCTTCGATCCTTCCGGGCTTACCGCCTATGCGGGTGCCGTGATGATGTTCGAAATTCTCTGCGTGATGGCGAAGGCCGTGGCAGACAGGCGCTAGTTCAGAGTGGCATTCCTTCCTCATTCAAAGATGGGACAGCTGTTGCTTGTCTTTGTGGCAGGCATGGTGCTTTCCTTTGCCCTTCCGCCCATCGGCTGGTGGCCTGTTATGTTCATCAGCCTGCCGCTGGTGCTGGCTGTCTGGCAGAAATCACCTGCAACATTGCGTGGTGCCGCGAGCACCGGTTTCTGTTTTGGCTTTGGCTATTTTATCGCCGCCTTTCACTGGATCGGTTTTGCTTTTCTTGTCGATGCCAAGACCTATCTGTGGATGATGCCCTTTGCTGTTGGGGGCCTTGCGGCCTTCATGGCGATTTACTGGACACTCGCCTTTTCCGCTTCTCACTTATTAAAGCGCCGGGGCATTCCCCTTGTCGTTTCGTTGCCCCTGATGATCGCAGCGGCGGAAGTGGCACGCGGTTATTTCTTCACGGGGTTTCCCTGGGCCGCGCCCGGCCTCTTTGCCGACGGCATGGGCGGCGTTCTGCAGCTTGCAAGTCTTATCGGCATGCCGGGCCTTTCCTACTGGATCATATTGTGGGGAATGCTGCCTTTCGTCCTCTGGCGCTCAAGGCGCTTTGCCTCGCCGCGCAACATAGTTCCAGTATTGCTCTTGCTGCTGCTTCCGGCAGGCTGGCTGTGGGGCAACTGGCGGCTTTCGCATCTTCCTCCAGAAACCGTTCCGGGCGTATCGCTGCTGCTGATTCAGCCCAATGTTTCGCAGGATGATAAGTGGCGGAGCGACAATGCCGCGCCCATGTTCGAGCAGCTCATCGCCATGAGCAGCAATAGCGATGCCACCCACATCATCTGGCCGGAATCGGCGATGCCGTTTCTCATTGACGAAAGTGCCGCAGGCCTCACACGCATTGCCGATGCGCTGCAGCCGGGGCAGAGGCTGATCACCGGCGCCATCCGCCGGGATAAAGGCGTAACGCCAGAGAGTGATCGCTTCTTCACCAGCATCCTTGAAATCGATGAAGCGGGCAGGGTCGAGGAACGTTACGACAAGTGGCGGCTGGTGCCCGGCGGAGAGTTCCTGCCCCTGGCCTGGGCGCTGGAGCCCTTGGGGTTCCGCAAGGTGGTGAGCCTGCCTGAAAGCTTCACCGCCGGGCCGGGGCCTGCGGCATTTGATCTCGGTAGAGCGGGGCGGGCGGGACTTCTCATTTGCTATGAGGCCATCTTCCCGGACCGCCTGATCGAAAATGAAAGAAGACCGCAATGGCTGATCAACGTTACCAATGACGGATGGTTCGGGCATTCCACCGGTCCTTACCAGCACCTTGCCCAAGCGCGCATGCGCGCTGTGGAGCAAAATCTGCCCCTTATACGTGCCGCAAATACCGGAATATCGGCCATCATCGACGGTGGTGGGCGCTATGTTGCGCGCTCTAAACTTGACGTTGCGACGTCAGTTCGTGGGTCCCTTCCCCAAGCCGGGATCAAGACATTGTTTGGGACCTATGGGTTGCTGCCCGCCTTGCTGAGCTGTTTCGGGGCATCGCTCGTGCTTGCCCTTTCGCATGCCCGGCCTCTGCGAAAATGATTGATTCGTAAGATTTTTTGATTGCCTAAGGATATGGCGTGCGCTACAGATTTTGGCAAATAACGATTTGGTTCTTGCCGTGGTCCGGGGGGACAAGCCAAGTCGGGTGCTTTACCTACTAGGGCATCGCGAGGTTGAAATGGCAAGACGGGATCCCAACTACATTGATGTTCATGTCGGCTCACGCATCCGCGTACGCCGTCAACTCATCAACATGAGTCAGGAGCGGCTCGGCGAGTTGCTCGGCATCACCTTCCAGCAGGTGCAGAAATACGAAAAAGGCACCAACCGTATTTCGGCCAGTCGCCTGTTCTACACGGCCAAGACCTTGGGCGTTCCCATCCAGTTCTTCTTCGAGGGCCTGCCGGGACAGGAGGGAGATCAAGGCATGCGCGAATCCGCTCAGGCCGATGACTTCACCTCGGCGCTCATGTCGCCCGAAGGCGTGGCCCTTGCGAAAGTCTTCCGCGACGCGGACACCCTCAAAAAGAAACTGATCGTCAGCCTGGCGCGCCAGGTCGTAGACAGCGATATGTAGCCTTCTTCGCCTGCAAGCCTCTTGACCCGGCCAAGACCTTCCGCCATGTAGCGGCCAATTCACATAAAGAGTTCTTTATATGCAGCCACCGATGGTGGCCTGGCGGGGTTGAACATGGCGCGCAAGAATTACGTCTTCACCAGTGAATCCGTTTCGGAAGGTCATCCGGACAAGGTCTGCGACCGCATCTCCGATGAAGTGGTGGACCTTTTCTACCGCGAGGCGCTGGCTGAGAAGATGGATCCGTGGCGGGTGCGGGTTGCCTGCGAGACGATGGCCACCACCAACAAGGTGGTGATTGCAGGTGAAGTGCGGGGCCCGCAATCCATCACCAAGGAAAAGATCGAGGAAGTCGCCCGCAAGGCCATCCGCGATATCGGCTATGAGCAGGACGGCTTCCACTGGGAAAATGCCAAGTTCGATATCGTGCTGCACGAACAGTCGGCCGACATCGCGCAGGGCGTAGACGATGGCGCGAACAAGGATGAAGGCGCGGGCGACCAGGGCATCATGTTCGGCTATGCCTGCGATGAAACGCCTGAGTTCATGCCGGCGCCGATCTACTATGCGCAGCGCATCCTGCAGCTTCTGGCGGAGGCGCGCCATGGTGGCGAGAAGCGCCTGGGGCCTGACTCAAAAAGTCAGGTGTCAGTCGAATACAAGAACGGCAAGCCGGTGAAGGCCACGCAGATCGTGGTGTCGCACCAGCATCTCGATGAAAGCATGACGTCGGCCGATGTGAGAAAGCTCATCGAGCCCTATGTGAAAAAGGCGTTGCCCAAGAGCTGGATCACCAAGGGCACGGTCTGGCATGTGAACCCCACGGGCAAATTCCACATCGGCGGACCCGATGGCGATGCGGGCCTCACGGGCCGCAAGATCATTGTCGATACCTATGGCGGTGCAGCGCCCCATGGCGGCGGTGCATTTTCCGGCAAGGACCCGACCAAGGTTGACAGATCGGCCGCCTATGCGGCGCGCTATCTTGCCAAGAATGTGGTGGCGGCAAAGCTCGCCAAGCGCTGCACCATCCAGCTTTCCTATGCCATCGGTGTGTCGCAGCCCTTGTCCATCTATGTGGATTTGCACGGCACAGGCAAAGTTTCAGAAGCGAAGCTCGAGAAGGCGCTGCGCAAGGTGATGGACCTTTCGCCTCGCGGCATTCGCACCCATCTCGATCTCAACAGGCCCATCTATGCGCGCACAACAGCCTATGGCCATTTCGGCCGGAAGCCGGACAAGGACGGTGGTTTCTCCTGGGAGAAGACGGATCTTGTGGCCAAGCTCAAGAAAGCGGTGAAGTGACTTCGCCACGGCCTCTCTATCAGTTCTACGGACGGCGCAAGGGGAAGCCTTTGCGCCGTCATCATTTGGAACTGATGGAAGAGTTGCTGCCGAAGATCGCTGTTGATCTGGCCGATCCACTCAAGGGCACGAAGACGCGCTGCTGGCTTGAGATCGGTTTCGGCGGCGGTGAACATATGGCGCATCAGGCCGCACTTCACCCCGATGTGACAGTGATCGGCGCCGAGGCCTTTCTCAATGGCGTCGCCAAGGCGTTGGCCCATGTGGAAGCGGGCGCGCTCGAGAATGTCCGCATTCACTATGGCGATGCGCGGGCGCTGCTAGAGACCTTGCCGGATCATTGCTTCGAGCGCGTCTATCTCCTCTATCCCGATCCCTGGCCAAAGGAGCGGCAGAAACGGCGGCGCTTTGTATCGCCGCAGAACCTCTCCGCCATTCAACGGGTACTTGTGAGAGGAGGGCAATTCTTCTTTGCCAGCGACATTCCTGATTATGTGGAGTGGACCCGCGAGCATGTGACCGCCCATGGCGGGTTTGCTCGAGTCTCCGACAGCGATGAGGCTTTCAGCGGCTGGGTGCGTACGCGCTATGAGGCCAAGGCCATCCGCGAGGGCAGGGTTCCGCGCTATCTGACTTTCACCACCATCTGAGCAAATTGCGTGTAACACGCTGTGGTGATAGCGTTCCCGCGCCGCCGTGGTTTTTGTCCCTTTGAGGGAGCGATAGATGCGCGTGGTCCTTTCATTCTTTCTCCTGGTGGTAGTGGGATTGGCATCCGTAAGCGCCGCGGCCCTTCATGACGCAGCGCGGAATGGCGATGTTGCTGC
>JBIOWL010000052.1:0-2216 GCA_044868645.1 Aestuariivirga sp. | reverse complement strand
CTTCGATGGCGAGGTCGCCCACAACTTTGTAGTTATCAGGATTGACGAAACCTGCCCCCGTGTCGACGTTGATCGGACCCAGGCCATAAACCACTTGCTGGCACAGATTCACGATTGGCAGATAGCCTTGCAGAAAAGGTTGCTGGTCAGCGGTGAGCTGTACCCAGCCGCCATTGAAGGCTTCGACAATCTGCGGACTTGTATCGAACCCAAAGTTGAAGATCTCACCTGGCTTCTTGTCGGCAGCCTGCATGTAGGTCGGTACGTTACCAAGCAGTTGTCCGCCCGGATAGCCGATGGCCTTGACGTCCGGATTGTTTAGAATGGCGGCCGTGATCACGGGGATGGCGAGATTGGGATCGGCCGCCCATTCCGGGGGCGAATCGATCTTCACCACCTTCACTCCCGCTTCTTCCATCGCTGTTGCCGTACCGAGCTCGCGCGCACCGCGGTTCTCATTGCTGAACGGACCGATCATGATCGCAACGTCGCCAGACTTGAGGCCTGCCATCCTTACGGCCTCGACACCCAGCGCACGGCCCTGCGGTTCCTGCTGGGCACCAACATAGCCCCCGCCGAAGGCTGCGACCACTTTTGGCACCGGAACGTTCTGATACATCATCTTGATGCTGTCCTTGGCCGCCTGCTCGGCTAGTGGCATGATGGCGTCATCGCCAGGATGGCCCATCATGGCAATGCCATTCGGCTTGGAAGCGACAGCTTCACGAAGCTGTTGCACCATCTTTTCCGAATTCCATCCCGAAAAGACGAACTCGACCTGTGCGCCCGTGTCGTTCTGGGCCTGTCTGGCGCCATTGTAGACAATTGAACCGAAGGCATCGCCCTCTGCGCCGCCCGAGAAGAAGCGCAGCTTCACATCCTTACACCACTTGTCGCGCAGAGCTTCGGCATTGGCAACGCTGGTGAACGCCACGACAGCCGACAGGGCAGCTACACCAATGAGCAATTTTCTCTTCAACATCGTCTTTCCTCCCAGGCTCTTCACGAGAGCCATTATGGTTGATCTTTGACCCGGTTTTCCGGTGTTGTTCTTGCCGCCCATCGGGCGGGGGCTTAAGCCGGGTTGGTCACGAAATCCGATCCTCCACGGCAGTCTTTCAGATAGTTCAGGGCTTTGATCTGGCCTGTCATTTCCAATTCGTCGCGGTAGACGGGGTCGTGCCATCCCTCGATGTCGATGGACCCCTTGAAACCGGCTAAACGCAGTTCGCTGATGATGCGTGCCCAGTCGCTGTCTCCGAAGCCGGGCGTACGCATCTGCACGAAAGTTTCCTTGCCAAAGATGCCGTGTTCCTTGATGACATCCCAACGCACCGTCGCGTCCTTGCCATGCACATGGAAGATCCTGGGAGCCCATTTGCGAATCTGCGGGATGGGGTCGATCAAATATACGAGTTGATGGCACGGCTCCCACTCGAGGCCGAGGTTGTCTTCAGGCACCTCATTGAACATCGCTTCCCAGGCATCAGGCGTGTGGGCAATGTTCCAGTCACCGCTCGCCCAATTGCCATTCATCGCGCAATTCTCAAAGGCGATGCGCACACCCTTCTCTGCGGCCCGCTTGGCGAGACGGCCCCAGACTTCGCGGTACCTTGGGAGACTGTCCGTTAGCGGTTTGCCCCGGATGCGGCCCGTGAACCCGGCTACAATATTGGTCCCAAAGAGGTGAGCGTTGTCGATCAAGGTTTCCCAGCCAGCGAGCGTGGCGCGGTCGAGTTCCTGATCCTCAAGTGGATTGCCGAACATACCGAGCGCGCCAACCACGGCACCTGAGTTTCCAAGCGCCTCGCGAATTTCACCAGCAAGGCGGGGAATGTCCGCACCGCCTAGGGTCTGCCAGAAGAACGGCTGAATGCTTTCAAAGCCGTGAGGGACAATCTGCTTCACGTAGTCGGCAGGAGTCGGCTTGTTGGCGTGTACCATTGTGCCGATGCGAATGTCCAAGAGTTTGCTGTTGTTGGGTGATACCATTTTCCTAAACCACAATCTTCACGGGGCGGCCCGCAGTGGAGCTCTCGACAGCACCAAAAACCATGGCAAGGCTCTTGATGTTATCGCTGCCCCTTGTTTCCGGCTCGGTCCCATCCTGAATGGCCTTGATGAAATCCTGGATTATGCCCAGGTGGCCACCCACGGCATCATTTGGATCAAGTGCCGGAACTTCGACGGGCGCCATGACATCGAAGAGACCATCG
>JBIOWL010000051.1:0-4803 GCA_044868645.1 Aestuariivirga sp. | reverse complement strand
GTCTTCCAGCGGGCCGAAGCGCCGACCGGCCTCGCCACCACGAGCTTTTCCCTATGGCTCTCGAAAGAATCGAGTATTCGATCGACGGTTAGATCGCCATCAAGAGAAGCGATATGATGCTTGAGAATGCTGGCTTGTGAGATCGTGGGCCCCGAGCAGGATATGAAATCCTTGTCGAACATGGCGCGGCAGGCGCCAATAAGCTGTTCCGGATCCGAACAAGGAATGCTGACGCTGTTCGGCAGCATCAGGTCAAAATCTGATGTCAACGGCTGGTAAGCAAATGCCATTCTGCCCAGGAGTGCAGCCTCAATCGCGCTGGTGCAACCATTGTGCACGAGCGCATCGGATGCCATGAGCCAGGGCACAATCGGCCCACGATGAATGACCTTGACGTTTGCGAGGCCATCCGCCGCCCGCCCCCAAGCGGCGGCGTTCTCCGAAGGATGGGGCCTGATCAGCAGCGAATGCGGCGCCACGGCTCTTGCAAGTTCAGGCACGAGCGCCAGGAAGCGCTCGAACAGCGCCTTCTTGTGCTGAGCAAAACCAGACTTCACCGCCTCGGCCTTGGCCTTGTCCGCCGTCTTCACCACACGATGGCGGACATGATTGGGAATGAAGTGATTCACGAAAGCGAAGTTGCTTGAAATCATGATGTAGCGCCCAATCTCCCTGCGGATCGCAGCGCAGTCGTTGGTGTAGAACTCGCGGATGTGTGCGCGCATCATGTCCACTCGGGGATTCCCGGTCTCGAGTATGGGTGCGCCGCCGTAGTCCTTGAAGCCACTCCACACCTCCGCATTGCTCCGGCCCCACGCATAAAGCAGGCGGGGCCGGTTGAAGGTCGTGGGGTCGAGTTTCATGCGAAAGGCTTCGTCGGGGAAGCGAACAAGCGCCTCTTCGTCAAGGGCCACGATGATGTGACCTAACGCCTCAAGCATGGCAAACACCCGCTCCGAGCCGCTCCGCGCCCCTTTGGCCAAGTAGATCGAGCGCGGGAAGCTTGGCAGAATTGCGTGCATGGCAGTGCGGCTGCCAAGAATCGGTTCGTACCCCCTCTCAAGAGCCTTCAAGGCCAACAGAAGTTTGCCGTCGAATTCCCGGTTCGTGGTTTCGACTGGGATGAGCAATGACTGAGGAAGTCCAGCGGGGACCATGGCGGGTCGTTCACCTGATTTCATAGCGGATGACAATACCCTTAAGCGCCTTCCGGAAATCGGCGCCGAGGCCTTGGCTTTCCAGCGCAAAGACAATGTTGGCCGGCTCGGCAATTAATAAAAGGATCGCCAAATCGGCTTGCATGTCGCATGGCACGCGCTACTCCAATAGATGCCGGGCCGCAAGGCGGCTCGTTCTATCGCTTGGTAGGGCCCCATTCAATTGCCTTTTATCTTGCCTGGATTCGCGGCAACAGGAATTCCATGCCGGGGGATACCCAAGGGTAGAGAGGCGGCTGGTGCAGCCGTCACTGCGCCCGCATGTCCTTGCCATCAATGCCCGCCACCTGCACCGGCTTCTTCATGGCGTCGCGGCGGAAGGGCTCGCCCAGTTCCTGGTTGATCATGGCCTCGATGAGCGTGGTCTTCATGTGCTTCATCTGGTCGTCTATCGCCTTGGAGAGCGCCGCCGTGAGTTCATCCATGGTGTGCGCCACAACACCCTGCAGCCCGCAGGCTTTGGCAATGCCGGCATAGGACACCTGTTCGTTGAGTTCTGTGCCCACGAAATTATCGTCATACCACAGCGTCGAATTACGCTTCTCCGCGCCCCACTGATAGTTGCGGAAGACAATCATGGTGATGGCCGGCCATTCCTTGCGGCCAATGGCGGTAAGCTCCGTGACCGCAATTCCAAATGCGCCATCGCCAGCAAAGCCGACAACCGGCACATTGGGGCATCCGATCTTGGCGCCCACGATGGAAGGCAAACCATAGCCGCAGGGGCCGAACAAACCCGGGGCCAGATATTTCCGCCCCTCGTCAAAAGTTGGGTACGCGTTGCCGATGGCGCAATTGTTGCCGATGTCGGAAGAGATGATGGCATTGCGCGGCAGCGCTGATTGAATGGCGCGCCAGGCCATGCGAGGGCTCATCCAGTCTGGCTTGGCTTTCCGTGCCCGCTCGTTCCATGTGGTGCCGGGATCATCATTCTCATGGTCCATGGAAGACAGCTGCTGCGCCCAGCGCGACTTGGTAGTGGCGATCAGATCCTTGCGTTCCTTGCGGCCCGTGTCACCCGCAGTTGGCGAAAGCTTCCTGAGAATGGACTCCGCCACTTTCTTTGCGTCACCGACAATGCCGACAGTGACCTTCTTGGTGAGCCCGATGCGCGCCGGATTGATGTCGACCTGAATGATCTTCGCATTCTTCGGCCAGTAATCGAGACCATAGCCCGGAAGCGTCGAAAACGGATTGAGCCTTGTGCCCAATGCCAGCACCACATCGGCCTGGGAAATCAACTCCATCCCGGCTTTGTTGCCGTTATAGCCGAGAGGCCCGGCAAAGAGCGG
This sequence comes from Aestuariivirga sp., assembly GCA_044868645.1. GTDB lineage: Bacteria > Pseudomonadota > Alphaproteobacteria > Rhizobiales > Aestuariivirgaceae > Aestuariivirga. The sequence continues at coordinate 2,294 of JBIOWL010000051.1, read as the reverse complement.
GTGCGTGCCCGGGAAGGCGTCATTGTGCTGGTAGCCCACGCAAACCGCTGCATCGAGCCGCTCGGCCAGGGCCTTTGAAGCAGGGATCGCATCGCCCAACACCACGCCCGCGCCATTGAGGATCACCGGGAACTTGGCTTCGCTCAGAAGTTTCGCTGCCTGCGCGATAGCTTCCTCGCCACCGGACGGCCGCTCGAATTCCACGATGGCCGGCAACTCGATATCAACAACATGGGTGAAGTAATCGCGCGGCATGTTGATCTGCGCCGGTGCCGAATGGCGCTTGGCATTCATGATCACGCGGTTTAGCACTTCAGCAACGCGCGAAGGATCACGCACCTCTTCCTGGTAGCACACCATGTCCTTGAACAGCGCCATCTGCTCCACTTCCTGAAAACCGCCCTGGCCGATGGTCTTGTTGGCGGCCTGCGGGGTCACCAGCAGCAGCGGCGTGTGATTCCAGTAGGCCGTCTTCACGGCGGTCACGAAATTGGTGATGCCGGGGCCGTTCTGGGCAATCATCATCGATATCTTGCCGGAGGCGCGGGTGTAGCCATCGGCCATCATCCCGCCCGAGCCTTCATGGGCGCAGTCCCAGAAAGTGATGCCAGCCTTCGGAAAGAGATCCGAGATCGGCATGAAGGCCGAGCCGATGATGCCGAAGGCATGGGCGATGCCATGCATCTGCAGCACTTTCACAAAGGCTTCTTCGGTGGTCATTTTCATGGGGCACAACTCCGCGTTCTGATCCGGCTCCATAAGGTAGCCTCTGGACCTATGATAGGTCCAGTTTCGGATGGCTGCTGGGTCGCTAGACCTTCACCCGCATGACCTTTCCTTCCGGATCATAGGGCGATGGTGCAATGACATGGGCCTTCCGCTCCTTGCCCACCACATGGACAAGCAATTCCGTTCCAACGGCCGACGCATCGCGATCAATCAATGCAAGCGCAAGACTTTTCTTCACCGTATGGCCATAACCGCCTGACGTCACATAGCCCACGCGCTTTCCGTCACGCCACACCGGCTCATAGCCGGAAGCATCGGCATCAGCCGCATCAACCTCAAGCGTTGCCAGCACGGTCTTTGCGCCCGCCTGTTTTTCGATGAGTGCCTTCTCACGCCCGATAAAATCCGGCTTGGCAAAATCGACGAAACGGTCAAGCCCGGTCATGCCAGGCGTGTAGCCCTGGCGGAACTCATAGGTCCAAATGCCGAAGCTCTTTTCAAGCCTGAGTGACAGCATGGCATTGAAGCCCACTTCGACAAGGCCGAGGCCTTCTCCTGCCGCAAGTAATATCTTGCGCAGGCTCGCGTGCTCGACAGCACGGCAGTTGATTTCATAGCCAAGCTCACCAACGACCGAGAGCCGCGCGATCCTGCAGCGAAGAAGCCCCACATCGATCGCCTTGCAGCCAAGGAAGGGAAGCGCAGCACCAGAAACATCACCCGTTGTCACGCGCGAAAGCAGCTTGTGCGCGTTAGGACCTGAGATGGAGAAGCCCTGCACATCATCCGAAATATCGCGCACCGCAACGGCGGGCTTCAATTGGTCATGGAACCAGCGCATGTGCCATTCACGCAAATAATAGGACCCCATGATCCACCAGCTGCCGTCGCCCCAGTTGAGCACGGTAAGATCGCCCTTCAGTCTTCCATCGGGTGCAAGCATCGGCGCAAGCCGCGCGCGGCCCGGCCCCGGCAGCTTGCAGGAAAAGATATGGTCGAGCCATTGCGAGGCGTTCTCGCCCGTCACCTCATAGCGCGAGAAGGCGGTGATATCGATCATGCCCACACCTTCACGGAGCTTCCGGCATTCATTACCAACAATGTCGAAGGCATTGGAGCGGCGCAGCGTCGGCGTTTCCTCGAAATCCGGCGGCGCAAAGTAAAGCGGTGCTTCAAGTCCGAATGAAACGCCCCATTTGCAGCCCGCCGCCGTCATGTCGGCATAGGCACCCGAGGTTTTCAGCGGGCGGCCCGCCCACAACTGCTCATTGGGATAGGACATGACGAAGCGGCGTGAATAGAATTGCCCCGTCATCTGGCGAATATATTCGCGGTTCGACGCGTAAGCGCCATAGCGCGCGTTATCCATGCCATAGATGTCAGCGCGCGGCTCTCCTTCTACCATCCATTCGGCCAGCGACTTGCCGACACCGCCGCCTTGCAGGAAGCCCGCCATAACGCCGCAGGCGAGCCAGTAATTTTTCTTGCCGCGCACCGGGCCGACAAGCGGATTGCCATCGGGCGAGAAGGTGAAAGCGCCATTGACCCAGCGCCGGATGCCGACC
>JBIOWL010000050.1:0-4461 GCA_044868645.1 Aestuariivirga sp. | reverse complement strand
GACCGGCATCGGCATCCTCTACGGCAAGGCGGAGCATCTACACCGCATGCCTCCCTATCAGGGCGGCGGCGAGATGATCGGCGAGGTGCAACGCGACGCCATCACCTATGCAGAGCCGCCGCACCGTTTCGAGGCGGGAACGCCCGCCATCGTCGAGGCTATAGGTCTTGGCGCGGCGCTTGACTACATGACGGCGATTGGAGCCGATGCCATCGCCGCCCATGAAGCAGCACTGCATGATCACGCCATGGAGCGGCTCTCCAAGATCAACTCACTGCGCATTTTCGGCCGGGCCAAGCACAAGGGGCCGATCATTTCGTTTACCATGGAGGGGGCACACCCCCACGATGTGGCTACGGTCATTGACCGGCAGGGTGTTGCGGTGCGGGCGGGCACCCATTGCACGCAGCCGTTGCTTGCCCGTTTTGGCGTCACCGCCACGGCCAGGGCCTCCTTTGCCCTATACAACACCCATGCGGAGGTTGATAAACTGGCGGATGCGCTTATCTCTGCACAGAGGATATTCACGTGACAGAAGCCGCAACCACGGTCGAGAACGCCCCGAACCCCTCCGCCATCCCGGCGGATGAGCTGGCGCGGCTGACGGATGATATCATTGCGGCTCTGAAGACGGTTTACGACCCGGAAATCCCGGTCGACATTTATGAACTTGGCCTCATCTACAAGGTCGATATCGATGATGACCGCAATGTGGCGATCGACATGACGCTGACCGCTCCAGGCTGCCCGGTGGCGGGCGACATGCCGGGCTGGGTGGAGAATGCTGTCTCCGCAGTGCCTGGCGTGCAGAGCGCCAAGTGCAAGATTGTCTTCGATCCGCCCTGGGATCATTCGCGTATGAGCGAAGAGGCCCGCATGGCAATGAATATGTGGTAAGGTGACGAGATGGCGACTGTGACGAGACCACAAGTATTGAAACTGACTGACGCTGCTGCGGCCCGTGTGCGTGATCTCATGGCAAAAGGCGAGGGCGTCGGCCTTCGCGTGGGCGTCAAGAACGGCGGCTGCGCCGGCATGGAATACACCATGGAATGGGCCAATGAGAAAAAGCCCTTTGATGAAGTGGTGGAAGACAAGGGCGCCAAGGTTTTGATCGATGCCAAGGCGCTGATGTTCCTGCTCGGCACTGAAATGGACTATCAGACGAGCGTTCTGAAATCGGGCTTCGTGTTCAACAATCCGAACCAGGTTTCAGCCTGCGGCTGCGGTGAAAGCGTCGAGATCAAGCCGGCCGCCTTGCCGGCATGAGCTTTTCGAACGAGTTCAAAGAATTCCTCATTGAACATCTGGCGGGCTTCGGGCCTGTCACAATCCGGCGCATGTTCGGCGGCGGTGGCATTTACCGCGATGGGCTGATGTTCGGCATCATTGACGACGAGATGGTTTATCTCAAGGCCGATGACGAAACGCGGGCGCGCTTCGAGGCGGAATGTTCAGAGCCCTTTGTCTATTCCGCTGCCAAAGGCAAAGAGGTTGCCATGGGTTACTACCGCGTGCCGGAGCGCTGCATGGATGATGCGGGCGAAATGGCGGAATGGGCAAGACTGGCTTACGGTGCGGCGCTCAGGGCGCGGAAGACGAAGATCAAGCACGCATAGTGCAGTTTCCTCTCCCGCAACCGGGCGAGGAATGGATGATGACCTAAAAATTCGGTGGAACGTATTTGCGCATGGGGGCCTTTTCGGCGGGGCCGAGGAAAGAAACGCCGACCGTTTTATCCAGCTTCCAGGCAACCTGCACCGGCCGGATAGTGTGTTCCGCCACCATGAGCAGTTTGAAGCGGTGCGGAACACTGGCTGCATTCGCGACCTTGATCTGCGCTCCCGTTTCGGAAACATCGCGCACCTGGCAGTCAAGAGCAGCCCAATTATCAAAGATGATCTTTGCCGCCTTCAAAACTCTTTGGCGGGGAGAGGCCCGGAGATGGGCAAAATCTTCTTTGCTGTCCATGATGAACAGCAGCCTAGCGCTCCGGCGTTAAGATTAATCCAACAACATAGTTAAATCACGCGCTGCGGCTGCGCGGCGGAGAAGACAGGAAGGCAGGCATGTTGCCCTGATGGAAGCCCTTGTGATCTGGGCCTTCTTCGTCCCGTGACCGGCGCTGGTGAGGCGCCTTGGCAGGCGCACTTTGCGGCTTCCTGTTGTCCTGCGCGTTAGGATTTTGCCGGGAGTGTTTAACCTGTTGCTCAGGCTGTTTGCGATTTTCCTTGTGCGGCTTTTTCCCGTGATGGCGTCCCTGCGGTTTCGCGTCCTTGCGGTGGGCGCCTTCTTGCGCTTCCGCCGCAGGCTTTGGGCCAAACCACTCGATCGACTTCTTGATCAGTTCCTCGATGGCCTTGAAGTGCTTGGTATCATGCGAGGTCACCAGCATGTAGGCGTGGCCTTCGCGTCCCGCCCGGCCCGTGCGGCCGATGCGATGGACATAGTCTTCGGAATGAATGGGCACATCGAAATTGAAAATGTGGCTCACCTCGGGAATGTCGAGGCCGCGGGCTGCGACGTCAGAGGCAATGAGGAATTTTACTTGCTGAGCGCGGAAAGCTGCGAGGGTGCGGAGCCTCGCACTCTGGTCCATGTCGCCATGGAGTGCCGCCGCGTTGAAGCCATGCCGCTGCAGCGATTTCTCGAGCAGGGCGACGGTCGTCTTGCGGTTGGCGAAGATGATGGCGTTGTTGATGCTGTCTTGGCTGCGCAAGAGCTGGCGAAGCGTGTCACGCTTGGCCTTGGGATCGGAGGGACTCTTCACAGCGAACTGGCTGATGGTGGACACTGTTGAGGATACACGCGACGTCTCGACCTGGACTGGATTGTGCAGGAACTGGGCGGTCAGGCGTTGGATCTCCGCTGGCATGGTGGCGGAGAAAAACAGCGTCTGGCGGGTGAAAGGCAGAAGCTTGCAGATGCGCTCGATGTCCGGGATGAAGCCCATGTCGAGCATGCGGTCGGCCTCGTCGATGACGAGAAGTTCGACGCCGGTGAGAAGCAGCTTGCCGCGTTCGAAATGGTCGAGCAGGCGGCCCGGCGTTGCGATCACCACATCGGCGCCGCGGTCAATCTTGGCGGCTTGGGGCTCGAAGGCGACGCCGCCGATGAGCGTTGCCACCGAAAGCTGGTGCATGCGGCCAAGCGACTCGAAAGCCTCCTGAACCTGGATGGCAAGCTCGCGGGTGGGCTCGAGAATGAGGGTGCGCGGCATGCGGGCGCGGGCTCTCCCCTTTTCGAGCAGTGTCAGCATGGGCAGCACGAAGGCGGCGGTCTTGCCGGAGCCGGTCTGGGCAAGGCCCAGAACATCGCGGCGGGCAAGGGCGTGGGGGATGGCTTCAGCCTGGATGGGGGTTGGGGTGGTGAAGCCTGCGGCTGTTACAGCTTCGAGAACTTTGGGGCTCAAACCGAGCGTCGAAAAACTCATGTGAGTAGGTGGTAAACCAATCTGGCGAGGGAAAATACTATGCGGCGCCCGGGGCTAGACTCGCCATTGCCGGGGTCGCCTGTCGAAGCTGGCGATAGGGATTTTCGCCCAGAAAGTCAAATGAAAGGGCGGACATGAAGGCCCGCCCTCCTGCATGGTGCTTAAGCGTTAGGTTTAAGGATTGTCGCCCAAGGCCTTGTCCACGGCCCCGCCGATATAACCTCCTACCAAGGGAGCCAGGATAAAGAGCCAGAGCTGCTGCAAAGCCCAGCCGCCTTCGACGACTGCGGTTGCAATGGAACGGGCAGGATTGAGAGAGGTGTTTGCCACCGGAATGCTCATGATATGCATGACGGCAAGGGTAAGGCCGATCGCCACCGGGGCCAGGTTGCCTGCGCCATCCTTCCGCGTCACGCGGGCGATGATGAAGATAAAGACGGCCGTCTGCACCACTTCCATCAGCAGTGCTGCAAGCAGGTTGTAGCCGCCGGGGGAGTGCTCGCCATAGCCGTTGGAAGCAAAGCCCGCCGGCAGAGTGCCAGCGCCATGGCTACTAAGGATAAGCGCGAAGAAAAGCGCGGCCAGCACACCGCCCACTACTTGCGAAATCCAGTAGGGCGCAATGTCCTTGGCGGGGAAGCGGCCCGCGGCAAAAAGGCCGAGCGTCACGGCCGGGTTGAAGTGCCCGCCGGACATGGGTCCAACCGCCCAGGCCATGGCCATGACGGTGAGACCAATGCACAATGCCACGCCAAGGCCCGCGGCATTTCCGGAAATCAATGCCGCGCCAAGCACGGCGGACACCAACATGAAGGTGCCCATGGCTTCTGCGAAGAGTTTACGGTTCATGATTGTCGCCCCACTGAAAATTGACGGCGCGTTTATGGGTGATTCGCACCTCCTTGTCGAAAGCGGCTCCACCAACCGTTCAGCAGTATTGACCCATCTGTTGATTTTGCGATGCCACGAGACTGCACTAGATTGAATTTGTAAGCAGAGAGGTCTCGGAAAATGAAACCACCTGCACG
>JBIOWL010000049.1:0-2873 GCA_044868645.1 Aestuariivirga sp. | reverse complement strand
GTAGCTTCGTCCTCGGAGCGGGCAACGTTCACCTGCACATTGACCGACACTTCAGGATGAAGCGCCACTGCCACCGTGTAGATACCGATGGTCTTGATGGGGCTCAAAAGCTCCACATGGTTGCGGTTCACGGCAACGCCTGTTGCGGCAGAGGCTGCTTCGGCGATGTCGCGTGGAGAAACGGAACCATAGAGCTGGCCCGATTCACCAGCCTGGCGGATGATGATGAAGCTCTTGCCATCAACCTTCGTGGCTTCGCTTTCAGCGCCTTTGCGGGCCTCGGCGTTTTTCGCCTCAAGGCTGGTGCGCTGGGCTTCGAACTTGGCCTTGTTGGCTTCGTTGGCGCGCAGCGCCTTGCCGCGCGGAAGAAGGAAGTTGCGGGCATAGCCCTCCTTCACCTTCACCACTTCGCCCATATGGCCGAGCTTGGAGACACGTTCGAGAAGAATGACTTCCATATCGTCCTCCTTAACCGATCACATAAGGCAGCAGGCCAAGGAAGCGGGCGCGCTTGATCGCCTGGGCGAGCTCGCGCTGCTTCTTGGTGGAGACTGCGGAAATGCGGGACGGCACGATCTTGCCGCGCTCGGAAATATAGCGCTGCAGCATGCGGACATCCTTGTAGTCGATCTTCGGCGCGTTGGGGCCGGAGAAGGGGCAGGTCTTCTTGCGGCGGAAAAACGGCCGGCGGGCTTGTGCTTCAGCCATCAGTTGAACTCCTCTGCCATTTCTTCGTCATCGCGGCGGCGCTCGGAGCGGCGCATCATGGCTGATGGGCCGGCTTCCAGGTCTTCCACACGTACCGTCATGAAGCGGATCACGTCTTCGGAGATCGACTCCTGACGTTCCACTTCGGCGATCGGCGTATAAGGCCCGGAGATGTTGAAGAGCACCATATGGGCCTTGCGGTTTTTCTTGATGCGGTAGGTGAGGGACTTGACGCCCCAGCTTTCCACCTTCTCCACCTTGGCGCCGCCCGCGGCGATGACGCCCTTGTAGTGTTCCACCAGCCCATCGACCTGGGCTGTGGTTGCGTCCTGGCGGACCAGGAACACATGTTCATAAAATGCCATGCTTGGCTATCCTTTCTCAACGTTCCCGAAGGCACCGGCGCGAAGCCTCTTTCAAACACCTTCAGTGAGAAAGGTTCAAAAGACCGGTCAGACAAGAGCGGTAACACGGGAAGACGCTGTTCTTGGGCCAAATTCTTGTCCGAAAAGTCGAACAACTTTTCGGGAATTTGACTTGAACCTCTATCTGGTTGCCCAGACCTTCCGTTCAGCCACCGGCCAGATGCCTTTGGTTGAGCGGGCTTATGGCGGAAAGCTGATGACAAGGCAAGGGGCTCAGGCCGTCGCCAATTCTATCACTTTTTCAACATCTTGATCGGATGCGAAGGCCCCGAAATCCGCCTCTCCGGCAAGAGCAGGCTCGAGCAGCTTGTGATACTCCGCCTTCTTCACTGCCATGGCGCCGAACTGGGCCAGATGGTTGTTGACGAACTGGGCATCGAGCAGCGTAAAGCCGCCAAAGCGCAGCCTTGCCACCAGATGCACAAGGCAGACCTTGCTGGCGTCGGTTGCCTTGCTGAACATGCTTTCGCCGAAGAAAGCCGCGCCGATCTTCACGCCGTATAGGCCGCCGACCAGTTTACTGTCCGCCCAAGCCTCCACCGAATGGGCGCAGTTGATCCTATGGAGTTGGCTGTAGAGTGAAATGATACGGCTGTTGATCCAGGTGTCCTTGCGGCCGGGGCGCTTTTCAGCACAGGCGCGGATCACCTCGCCAAAGGCCGTGTCGATGCGGATTTCGTACTTCTTCTGCCGCACTGATTTGCGCAACGAGCGCGAGACATGGAAATCGTCGAGCGGCAACACACCGCGCTCGTCCGGTTCGATCCAATAGAGTGCCGGATCATCGGCACTTTCCGCCATGGGAAAGACACCCGCCGCATAGGCCCTGAGCAATATTTGCGGCGTGATCGCGGTCATGGAATCAGGGCGTCTTGCGCTCGAGATATTTCTCGAGCCAGTGGATGTCATAGTGCCCGTCGATGATGTCATTTTCGAGCAGCAGGTTCTGGAACAGCGGAATTGTGGTTTCCACGCCATCCACCACGAATTCAGACAGCGAACGGCGCAAGCGCATCATGCATTCGGCGCGCGTCTTGCCGAAAACGATGAGCTTGCCGATCAGGCTGTCGTAATAGGGCGGGATGCGATAGCCGGAATAGAGCGCGCTATCGACGCGCACCCCAAGGCCACCGGGAAAATGCACCGAGTCGACGCGGCCGGGCGAGGGGGTGAAGGTTGCCGGATTCTCGGCATTGATGCGGCATTCGATGGCGTGGCCGGCAAACTGGATGTCGTCCTGCGTCATGGAAAGCGTGGCGCCGGAAGCCACGCGGATTTGCTCCTGCACCAGATCAAGCCCGGTGATGGCTTCCGTCACCGGATGTTCCACCTGCAGGCGCGTATTCATCTCGATGAAATAGAATTCGCCGTTCTCGTAGAGGAACTCAATGGTGCCAACGCCCTCATAACTTATTTCGCGCATGGCCTTGGCGACACGCGCACCGATTTCATCGCGCTCGTGAGCGTTGAGGGCAGGGGAGTGTGCCTCCTCCCAGATCTTCTGGTGGCGGCGCTGCAAGGAACAATCGCGCTCACCCAAATGCACAGCATTGCCCTGGCCATCACCCAGCACCTGGATTTCGATGTGGCGGGGCCTCTCCAGATATTTCTCAATATAGACTTCGCCATTGCCGAAGGCGGCCTTGGCTTCGGTCTGGGCGGTCGCCAGCGCAATCTCGAGGTCCTCTTCGTCCCGCGCCACCTTCATGCCGCGTCCGCCACCACCTGCCGTTGCCTTGA
>JBIOWL010000048.1:0-4867 GCA_044868645.1 Aestuariivirga sp. | reverse complement strand
AAGCACTTTCAACGAGGCGCGGTGAATGCTTTCGATTTCGTCGGCACTCAGCAAATTCACGGGTGGGAAGGTGCGCTTGCTCTTGATGCGCGCCTGTTGCTGGATGCCCGTGGCGGCGGGACGCCTCGTGCCTTCCCTGCGGTGGCGGCGGGCTGTTTCAGGGACAATCTCGCTCATGCGGCCTTTCCGGGGATTTTGTAATTGCTCAAGGCGGGGTCACTCGCCACCTGCTTCACCAACCATTCCTCGAAGCGGCGCACCTTGGATTTCTTGCGGCTCTCCTGCAGGCAGGCGAAATACCACTGGTGGCGGTGCGGCACCCGCAAGGCGAAGGGTTGCACGAGGCGGCCCAGCTTGATTTCTTCCGTGGCGAAGGGGCCGATCGTCATGGCGACGCCCCTGCCCTCGATCGCTGCTTCCTGGGCGAGGATGTAGCTATCGACCGCGAGGCGGTTGGCGGGTTTCACGTCCTTGACGCCCGCCGCATCGAGCCAGATCTGCCAGTCTTCCTCGGCGGTGTAGACATCGATGAGTTTGTGCTTGACGAGATCGGCTGGTTTCTTGAGGCCACTCTCGCCCTGCAAGAGCTTCGGTGAACACACGGGCACCAGCATGGATTGGAAAAGCGGCGCGTAATAGTGGCCGGGGTGTTTGTTGCGCGCCAGCACCAGACCCACGTCCACGTTGCGCTCATCGAAGTCCCAATCGACGTAGGAGGTGGAGAGCCTCACCTTCATATCGGGAAAGCGGCGTTCAAAATCGTGGAGCCTGGGGATCAGCCATTTGATGGCGACGGTGACATAGACCTGGATTGTCAGCTCGTTGTCGACGGCGCTAGGGCGCACGGCGCGGGTATGGGCCTCGATCTGATCGAAGGCATCTCGGATGGTAGGGAAATAGGACTGGCCGGCAGTCGTCAGCTCAGCGCGGCGCGCGTCACGGCGGAAGAGCAATAGCCCCAACCGGTCTTCCAGTAGCTTGATCTGGTGGGAAACGGCAGAGCGAGTGATACCAAGTTCCGAGGCGGCAGCGCGGAAACTGCCGAGCCTTGCCGCGGCCTCAAAGGCCGTCAGGGCACGCAATGGGGGCAGATCACGCTTGGGCAATTGGCTTCACCAATGGATTTCCGTGGGTGACATAACACACATCTTTTCAAGTTGTTAGGTGTGCAATTTGTCTCATCCTTGCCTTTATGGTTAGATTTTTCGAACACAAAGGCGGCCATTCTTGCGCTTCCTGCGACAGGCAATCGGGCGCAAAATAAGGCGAAACAGGATTGCCCATGACCATTACCGAAGACCTGACCAAGCGCCGCGGCGGCCGCGATGCAAGGCGTGCAATGCGAGCCCGGCCGCTAACACTTGAGGAGTCGGCCGTTCGCCCCGGCATGAGGGGCGGGCAATACCGGCCCCTGAAAGATGCGGACATGGAGCGCATTCACCGCTCGGCGCTGCACATTCTTGAGACGGTCGGCCTCGGCAGCGCCATTCCCTCCTGCGTTGAGGCCATGACGGCGCGCGGCTGCTGGATGAGCGACAAGGGCAGGCTTTGCATTCCGGCGATCCTTGTTGAAGAAACAATCGCCAAAGCGCGGCGTAACTTCGTTTTACATGGGCGCGATCCGAAACATGACATGGAGCCTTCGGGCACCCGTGTTTACTTCGGCACGGCTGGTGCAGCGGTGCATATCGTCGAACCCTTGAAGCGCGAGTATCGCGAGTCGGTGCTGGTCGATCTTTATGATGCGGGTCGCATCGTCGATCTGTGCGAGCACATCCACTTCTATCAGCGCCCGATCACGGCACGCGACATGATCACGGGGCACGATCTCGACATCAACACCATGTATGCCTGCCTTGCGGGTACGCAGAAGCATGTGGGCACCAGCATGGTGGACCCGGCCCATGTGAATGAGTGCCTGCAAATTCTCCATGCCATTGCGGGCAGCGAGGAGAAATGGCGCGAGCGGCCCTTTGTGTCGCAATCCAATTGCTTCGTGGTGCCGCCATTGAAGTTTGCAGAGGATGCCTGCCGTTGCCTTGAAGCGGCGGCGCGGGGCGGCATGCCGGTGCTGCTGCTCTCTGCGGCGCAGGCGGGCGCCACTTCTCCAGCGGCATTAGCGGGCACTGTCGTTCAGGCGGTGGCGGAATGCCTCGCGGGCCTTGTCTATATCAATTGCGTGGTGCCGGGTGCGGTGGCGATCTGGGGCCCTTGGCCTTTCGTTTCCGATCTGCGCACGGGCGCCATGTCGGGTGGTTCCGGCGAGCAGGCATTGATCACGGCAGGCTGCGCGCAGATGGGACACTATTACAATCTCACTGTGGGTTCTGCCGCAGGCATGTGCGATTCCAAACTGCCAGACATGCAGGCGGGCTATGAGAAAGGCGTGACGGCGGGCATTGCGGCCATGACGGGCATTAACCTGATGTATGAGAGTGCAGGGATGCATGCCTCACTGCTGGGCTTCTGCCTGGAGAGCCTCCTCATCGACAATGACATGCTGGGATCGATCAACCGCAATGTGCGGGGCATCGAAGTCAATGACGAGAGTCTCTCACTCGAGGTGATTAAGGATGTATGCCTTGCGGGGCCAGGACATTACCTCGGCAGCAACCAGACGCTGACACTGATGCAGAAGGAATATGTCTATCCGCATATCGCTAATCGCATGAGCCCCAAGGAATGGAACGAGGCGGGCAAGCCCGATCTCATCGAGCGCGCCCATGCGCGGAAAATAGAAATCCTTTCGACCTATTACCCCAACTACATTCCACGAGACGTGGATGATGCGATCCGTGCCAAGCATGATATCCGGCTGCCACGAGAGGTGATGGAACCCAGCGATCCGAGGTGGCTCTAGATTGCTAAACCGTCATCCCGTGTGACGGTTTTGAAAACTTTCCAACATGAAAAAATGCTATGAGGGCGCATGGAACATCCTGTTCTCATGCGCATCCGGCGAGAAGGGTTCACGCCGCTTGGCTGGTTTGAACCAGCGCCCGATGATGGCCTTCCGGGTGATGCGAAATTCGTCATCCTGATCGGCAATGCAGGCCCCGACATGTTCCGGCGTTTTGCCCGCGAGCGTGATCCGTCAACTGACCTGATGGATGAATGGACACGCGAGACGGTCGACGCGTTCGCCGCCGATCTCGATGCCAAGGCCATCTATCCATTCGATCGCCCACACCTTCCATTTCTCACCTGGGCGCGGCGGGGCGGTGGCGGGCATGTGTCGCCGCTCGGGCTTAATATCCACCCGGTCTATGGATTGTGGCATGCCTATAGGGCGGCGCTGCTCTTCCCGGTGGTATTTGATCTGCCGCGCCACAGCTTTGGCGCGCACCCGTGCGAAAGCTGTGCTGCCAAGCCCTGTCTTAGCGCCTGCCCTGTCAACGCCTTTGACGGGAAGAACTATGATGTTGCCGCCTGCGGGCAACATATTCTGCTTGATCGCGCACAGAGTTGTGATCCCGGCGGCTGCAAGGCAAGATTAGCATGCCCGGTGGGGAAGGCTTTCACCTATTCACCCGCGCAAATGGCCTTCCATATGAAGGCTTTCGCCAGAGAGCGGGCAAGGGAGTTGTTGTGAGCTACGGCAGGATCAAGGACATGCTGCGGCGGGGAGAGATCATCATTCTCGATGGCGGCACCGGCACGGATATCCAACGGCGCGGGGCGCCCATGAGCGGCGATACCTGGTGTGCCGATGCCAACCTCACCCACGGCGATATCGTGCGCGCCGTCCATGCGGATTATGTGGCGGCAGGGGCCGATATCGTGACGGCCAATACCTATGCCACGAGCCCCCTGCTCTTCACCCATATCGGGCGGGCGGCGGAAGTGCCGCGTATCGACAAGACGGCCGTGCAATATGCGCGGGATGCGGCGAAGGACAGCGGCGTTTGCGTGGCGGGTTCCATGTCCACCATGCGGCCCATGCAGGCTGGCTCCGATCGCAACCAACTCGCCCATGAATGGGAGGAGGAAAAGGCGCGGGCGCTTTTCACCATGAAGGCAGATGGGCTCAAGGCGGCGGGCGTTGACCTCATCATGATGGAGATGATGCGCGATACTGATTACGCCGTTTACGCCAGCGAGGCCGCGCTGGCGACGGGCCTTCCCGCGTGGATCGGACTTTCGGCGGAAAAGGGCGAAGACGGAGATCTGCAAGGCTGGGGACGGCCTGATTGCAGGTTTGATGACATTGCGCGCAGGCTTGCTGCGCTGCAGCCGGATTGCATGTGCATCATGCACACTTCACCCAATGACACGGATGAAGCCATCAAGATCCTGAAGCAGCATTGGCACGGGCCTATCGGCGTTTATCCCGAGAGCGGCTATTTCAAGTCTCCGGACTGGGAATTTGTCGATGTCATTCCGCCCGCTGAACTGGTAGCGGCAAGCAAGCGCTGGCAGGGTCTGGGTGCCACGGCCTTTGGCGGTTGCTGCGGCATCGGGCCAGAACATATAGCGGTATTGGCAAAGGAAATGCGGAGATGATGAAGGGAAGCTGCCTGTGTGGTGGCGTGGCGTTCGAGATTTCGGGACCGTTGCGGCAAGTGGTGGCCTGCCATTGCAGCCAGTGCAGGAAACAATCAGGCCATTATGCAGCTTTCACGGCCTGCGATGATCCACATCTCAGTTTCACGCGGCAGGATACGCTTTCCTGGTATGCGGCGAGCGACATGGCAAAGCGTGGATTCTGCAAGGAATGCGGATCGCTTCTGTTCTGGAAGGGCCATGGCCGCAGCTACACTTCCATTGCAGCAGGTGCCATCGACGGGCCCACAGGTCTCCATATCGAAGGCCACATCTTTTGCGCCGACAAGGGCGACTATTACGAGATTTTGGATGGGAAATATCA
>JBIOWL010000047.1:0-6516 GCA_044868645.1 Aestuariivirga sp. | reverse complement strand
CGATCATGGCCGACCAAGCGCCTATTGCCGCCGGCGTTTCGCATTTTCTTGCTTTCTCGACGAGCGAGGAAATCACCTGTTCGCCCACACGGTTGCGCCAGCTGTCGGGCAGAAGGTGAGCAAGCTGCTGCGGCAGGAACGACATGGCGAACCAGCCCAAGGCCACTGCTACCGCCAGACCACCGCCAGTCCAGCCGAGAACCTGACCGAGATGATGAAATGTGTAGCCGCCTCTCAGCGCCCTGTTGCTGGCGATGAGATCATTAATGAAGGCATCGTCCCGCAAGATGAGCCGCGAGCCCTTCTGTGTATCGTGTGTCAGCCGGAAGGGTTGGCCGGGGGAAGGTGGATCGATGGGATGAAGCCCCGCAATCGACCAGCGGGTTGGCGGCGTGTTCTCTCCTTGGAAGTGAAGGTCGTTACCAACCCGCTCCACCGTGACGGCCCGGTCATGCGCCGTCTCACCATCAAAGAAGATTGCCTCAACTGGCATTACAAACCACCCACATCAAAGGCATCGAACAAGCCTTCGCCTCGTGTCGGCATCGGCGCTTTGGACTGCGCTATGCGGTTGATGTCGATTTTACCGTCAAGATGCAGACGCTCTACCACATAGCGCACAATGCGGCGGTTTATGTATGGCCAGCCGATACCCAAGGTGAAAATCAGGATAAGGAGATTGACCACCGTCAATCCGATGATGCTACCGGTTGTCGCTTCAAGCCTGAAGGGCGCTCCATCGAAGCGCGTATAGTCGGCAAAGACGCGCATCTCCTTGGCCGTATAGATGGCCCACAGCATCGGAATCAGCAGCAGGAAGATCAAGAACAGCACGATAGCCGCCACAACCAGCGCAATAGCCAGTTGTTCCGCATTCTGCGGCTGATCGCTGAACAATTCAGAAAAAAGCGAAGATGATGCAGCCGACGCACTGACGAGGACGATGACAAGGGCGATCGCCCCGAGCGTCAGCAACCAGCACAGCGCATAGGTGGGATAGAGCGGCCCGGCGCGACCCTTGAACTTGAAGGCGGCATCGCCGAAGCGCATGTCATTGGTGATCTGTTCCTGCAGCACCGTGTTCATGACGGGCGTTGCCCAGCCCAGCGACATGCCCTTGGCCATGAGTGAACCGAAAAACAGAAGGCTGTAGGTCATGGCTGGGCCAACCAGCGCACCGCGAATACCGCGCCATTGCGTGCGTGACAGCTTGTAATTCCACGCCTTGTATACGGCAAAACCCCACAGCACATAGATGGCCAGGATGATCGCAAACTGGATCATCACCAGGGCAGGTGATTCTGGTCCAAGATAGAAGCCGGCAAAGCCCGTAACCACCGCGATCGGAAGGATCAGAATAAAGAAGACCACCAGAAAGCCTTTGAACAGCTCCATGCCGGTGCCTGTATATTCCAGGGGTTCGCCATTGATGTGGACGCTGGACCAGATGTGCTTTCTCACCTGTGTCCTGGCCCAGAAGCGATAGAAACCCAGCGTGATCAAGGTCAGCAGGAAGCTGACGATAGTGATCTTCAAGAGGCCCGGCCGCTGCACAAAGCTAAAAGTCAACTGTTCGGGGGCATGCACCCCCGCCATGGTGGCTGTTTCGTTCATTGCTGATCCTTGGTTGGAATCAGCTGCGAGGATGCCATGGAGCATATTGCTTTTCACCCCTCTCCTCAGGCGCGGGTGCCCCTAAGGGTGGATGAGGTAATGTCTTCTCCAACGGAGAAGGGTGAAACTTAGACACACCCCTGTTGCAAGCCTGCAACACTCGTACAATTTGCGCTAGATTGTGGCAATTGCGCAGAGTAACGCCACGATCTGCCGCAATTCGCCTTTATTGCATGGGGCCAAGGCGTCGTCCGGGCCTTTTGCCCGGTACAGAATGCGGGATAGGAGGCGGGTTAGCGGGAAAGCGCGTCATCTCAAGGGTTTAACCTTGAAGAAGCGCCGCTTCATCCAAAACAGATCATCTCTCCGCCCGGACAACACCCCATGGACGCCATGACATTTGACAAAACCAGACTTCCCAGCCGCCACGTAACCGTGGGGCCACAGCGTGCCCCGCACCGCTCATACCTCTATGCCATGGGCCTTTCCACACAGCAGATCGCCCAGCCGCTGGTGGGTGTTGCTTCCTGCTGGAATGAGGCGGCGCCTTGCAACATTTCGCTGATGCGCCAGGCCCAATCCGTGAAACGCGGCGTTGCAGCCGCCTCAGGCACGCCCCGCGAATTCTGCACCATCACCGTGACAGACGGCATCGCCATGGGCCACCAAGGCATGAAGGCTTCGCTGGTCTCCCGCGAGGTGATCGCCGACTCAGTGGAACTCACCATGCGCGGCCATTGCTATGACGCGCTTGTCGGCCTTGCTGGCTGCGACAAGTCTTTGCCCGGCATGATGATGGCCATGGTGCGCCTCAACGTGCCGTCCGTCTTCATCTATGGCGGCTCCATCCTGCCCGGCACCTTCAAGGGCAAGCCCGTCACTGTGCAGGATGTCTTCGAGGCCGTGGGCAAGCATTCCGTCGGCCAGATGTCCGATGAAGACCTGGAAACCTTGGAGCAGGTGGCATGTCCCTCTGCTGGTTCCTGCGGCGCACAATTCACCGCCAACACCATGGCAACCGTCGCCGAAGCCATCGGCCTTGCGTTGCCCTATTCCTGCGGCGCGCCTGCGCCTTACGAAATCCGCGACACCTTCTGCTTCACCTCCGGTGAAAAGGTGATGGAACTCTTGGCCCGCAATATCCGGCCCCGCGACATCGTCACCCGCAAGGCTTTGGAAAACGCAGCAACGGTTGTTGCTGCTTCTGGTGGTTCCACCAATGCGGCGCTGCATTTGCCTGCCATCGCCCATGAGGCGGGAATCAAGTTCGACCTCTTTGACGTTGCCGAAATCTTCAAGCGCACGCCCTATATCGCCGACCTCAAACCCGGTGGCAAATATGTGGCCAAGGACATGTTCGAGGCGGGCGGCATCCCGCTGCTCATGAAGACTTTGCTCGACCATGGCTTCCTGCACGGCGATTGCATCACCGTCACCGGCCGCACCCTCGCAGAGAACATGGCCTCGGTGAAATGGAACCCGGACCAGGACGTTGTCTATCCGGCGGACAAGCCCATCACCAAGACGGGCGGCGTCGTCGGCCTCAAGGGCAACCTCGCACCCGAAGGCGCTATTGTGAAAGTGGCCGGCATGAAGAACCTCAAGTTCTCCGGTCCCGCCCGCTGTTTCGATTCCGAAGAAGCCTGCTTCGAGGCCGTCACCAAACGTCAGTACAAGGAAGGTGAAGTGCTGGTGATTCGTTATGAAGGCCCGCAGGGCGGCCCCGGCATGCGCGAAATGCTGTCAACAACTGCGGCGCTTTATGGCCAAGGTATGGGCGACAAAGTGGCGTTGATCACTGATGGCCGGTTTTCGGGCGCGACTCGCGGCTTCTGCGTGGGCCATGTGGGCCCGGAAGCACAATCCGGAGGTCCAATTGCCCTGTTGCAGAATGGTGACATCATTAACCTTGATGCCATTGAAGGCACTTTGACGTGCAATGTCTCGGAAAAGGAATTTTCTGAACGCAAAAAAGCCTGGAAGCCTCGCGATCATGGCTATGGATCCGGCGCACTGTGGAAATATGCGCAGAGCGTGGGTCCGGCTGTAGGCGGGGCCGTAACCCATCCTGGAGGATCCAAAGAAGGTGTCGCGTACGCTGACATATAAGCGCGTCAGTGAAGCGTTGTGGAGGAGGCCCGTTCTTGGGCTGGCCGCGCTCGCCTGTCTGATCGCCATGTCGCCTGCACCGGCCATCGCCCAGGAAGAGGGCGAGGGCGCAGGCTTCTTCCAGTATTTCCCGGCTCCTCCAAAGCTGAAGATGCCGGATGTCAACATCCCCTTCTGGACCGACGAGGTGAAGAAGGGCCGCAAGGCTTATGGCAACGCCAACTATGACCGGGCAGTGAAGCATTTCCGCAAGGCTTCGGAAGAAGGAAGCCCGGTCGCCGACTGGTATCTCGCCCACATGTTCAGGCTGGGCTTGGGCGTCAAGCGCGACCATGCCATCGCCCATTCCTATTACGAGCGCGTGGTGGGCGGCTACGCGCCCGAAGATTTGAGCGGCCGCCGCCTGCAGATCGTTGTGGATAGTCAGCTCCGCCTTGCAAATTATCTGCGCGCCGGCATTCCCGATGCCGGCATTGAAGCCAATCCGCAGCTTGCCGCCAAGCAGTTCCTGCGCATCGCTTCCGCCTATGGCCACCCGGGCGCCCAATATGCCCTGGGTGTCATGAACCTCAAGGGCGAGGGGATGAGAAAGAACGAACAGCAGGGCCTGAAATGGCTGACGGCCGCCGCCAAGAAGCGTGATCCTGAGGCGGAAGCCTATCTCGGCGACCTCTACTGGTCGGGCAAGACCGTGCAGAAGAGCGAAACCCGCGCCCTGATGTGGTATGTGCTGGCGCATGAGAATGCCCAGCCCGACGAACATGCCCGCATCATCTCTCGTTTTAAGGAATTGCAGGCGGCTGTGGACGAAGAAGTGCGCCTTGAGGCGGAAGCCCGTGCCCGCGTCTGGGCCGAGCAGTATCCCGTCGACAGCAGCGTAGTCGATACAGCTCAATAATCAGAACAGCGGCGGCTGGCTCGGCCTTGTCACGATATAGACGGCCAGCGCCGCCATGACGGCACAGGCAGAATAGCCCGCCCAGGCAGGCGCGCCGCTGAACCGCACCAGATAGACGCCAGCCCCCGTCATCATTGCCATGGCCAGGAACTTTGCCTGTGTGGGAATGACGCCGTGATCCTGCCAATGGCGCACATAATGCCCGAAGCGCGGGTGGGTCCGGATTCTCTCGGCAAGCTCCGGGGAGGACCTGCTGAAGGCCCAGACAGCGACCAGCAGGAAAGGTGTTGTGGGCAGCACCGGCAGGATGATGCCGACTGCACCCAGTGCCACGCAAAACCAGCCGACGGACAAGTAGAAGTAGCGCGAAAACGTCATGAAGCTGGCCTCTTGCCGCAAATCACTCCATCATGCAATCAAGCGTCATGACGGACGGGAATGCCAGCCAATCTCCCCAGTCTCCGGTGCCTGCCAGAACATCGTTCCTGGGCAGGTTCCGCAACTACTTCTTCACGGGGATCGTCATCATCGCGCCCGTGGTCATCACCATCTGGGCGACCATCTGGTTCATCTCCTTCTTTGACAGCTGGGTGAAGCCGCTCATCCCTTTCAACTACAACCCCGACAACTATCTGCCCTTCACCGTGCCGGGTACCGGTCTGGTTTTTGCTGTTCTTATCATCACCGCCGTGGGCGCTCTCGGTGCAAACCTCGTTGGCCGCACTTTGCTCGGCTGGTGGGACAGAATGGTGCAGCGGACGCCCGTGGTACGCTCCATCTACAAGGCTTCGAAGCAGATCTTCGAGACGCTGTTTTCCCAGAAGGGAACCAACTTCAAATATGTCTGCCTCGTGGAATGGCCCCACAAGGATATGTGGACCATCGCCTTTGTCTCCCGCGAAATCGACGGTGCGCAGATTGGCCTCGAAGCGGGGCGGCGCATGTACGCTGTCTATGTCTCAACCACGCCCAACCCCACCGGCGGCTATGTTGTCTTTGCCGACGAGAGCGATGTGCAGATTCTCAACATGTCGGTGGAGGACGGCCTCAAGCTGGTGATTTCCATGGGACTTGTAATGCCCGACAAGCGAATGTCAGCTTCCGTAGAACTGAAGCGCGCGGCACCTGCAAGGCCGCGGCGCAAGTCTATCCCGCGCTCAAGAGCCTGATCGCTTCATCGCGCTCGAAGAGATAAAGCAGGTGGCGCAAGGCTTCGCCGCGTGTGGACTGCAGCTTGGGATCGCGGTTCAGGATCAATTGCGCATCATCGCGCGCCGCCGACAGCAAATCGGCATGGACAGTGAGATCGGCAAGCCTGAACTCCGGCAATCCCGATTGCTGCGTGCCGAGCATTTCGCCTGCACCGCGCAAGCGCAAATCTTCCTCCGCGATGATGAAGCCGTCTTCCGTAGAGCGCATGATCTCGAGCCGCGACTTGGCCGTTTCACCCAAAGGCTCCTGATAGAGCAGCAGACAATGCGACTGCCCGGTGCCGCGCCCCACGCGGCCGCGCAACTGATGCAATTGCGCAAGGCCAAAGCGCTCCGCATTCTCGATCACCATGATGATGGCCTCCGGCACATCAACGCCCACTTCGATAACGGTGGTGGAAACGAGAATGGAAATCTTGCCCGCCTTGAAATCAGCCATCACCGCATCGCGCTCCGGCCCCTTCATCCGCCCATGGATCAAGCCCACTTTGCCGGGAAAAGCAGCAGAAAGATGCTTTACTCGGTCTTCCGCCGCCGCAAGATCAACAATCTCGCTCTCCTCGACAAGAGGGCAGACCCAATAGGCGCGGCCACCATGAGCGATGATGCGACCCAGCCCCGCTACCACTTCATCCATGCGATCGAGCGGCATCACGCGCGTTTCAATTGGTTTTCGTCCCGGCG
>JBIOWL010000046.1:0-2105 GCA_044868645.1 Aestuariivirga sp. | reverse complement strand
ATGGAAGCAGATAGCCGGGCGCGCTGCGACCATATTCTTGGGTGTATCGATACTTATTGTTGTGCTGTCAGCACTCTAGCGCATCGAACGAGCAAGTGGTCCCGGCTTCTCGCCTTGACGAAGCTGAAGCTTCGCTTCGGCGTAGCCAGGTCGCCGGGGTGACGTTGCCTGCAAGGCGGAAGCGCTCGCACGGGACTTTCAGACCGTCATACGGCTGTCATGTTACTGAGGTCCATGGGTCACTTGCGACCATGACCTGGGGTATTGGATGACCGACCGTAAATACAATGTGCTGTTCCTGTGTACGGGCAACACCGCGCGCTCCATTATGGCGGAGGGCATCCTCAGGAAGGATGGTGCTCAGCGCTTCAATGCCTATTCGGCCGGAAGCTTTCCCAAGGGCAAGGTTAATCCGTTCGCGCTCAAGACACTGGAAGCCCATGGCTATCCCGTGGACGGGTACCGCTCCAAAAGCTGGGATGAATATGCAGTCGCGGATGCGCCGCGCATGGATTTCATCTTCACGGTTTGCGACAACGCGGCGGGGGAAACCTGCCCGGTATGGATCGGCCATCCGATGACAGCCCATTGGGGTGTGGAAGATCCGGCGGCCGTGGAAGGCACAGATATCGAAAAGGAGCGGGCCTTCGCCACCGCCTTCCGGCATCTGCGCAACCGCATCAGCGTCTTCATCAATCTGCCGCTGGAAAAAATCGATGCGCTCTCGCTCGATCAAAAACTGCGTGAGATCGGCCGGCTGGAAGGGGCCAGTCAGGGGAGCATCCAGGGCAGCATGGAAAAAGCATGACGGAGACGTTTCAATACTCCCAACGGCTCGCTGCAGAGGCGCTGGGAACGGGGATGCTTGTCGCCACGGTTGTCGGTTCTGGAATCATGGCCGAGACATTGAGCAAGGATGTGGGTATCCAGCTCCTTGGCAACACGCTGCCCACCGGTGCCATTCTCATTGTGCTCATCACCATCTTCGGGCCTTTGTCGGGGGCGCATTTCAATCCCGCGGTGTCCGTTATGTTTGCCGCCAAGGGAAGCCTGCCGCGCGCAGAACTCGCCGGCTATGTGGCGGCGCAGATCGTGGGCGGCATTCTGGGTACGATCGCAGCGCATCTGATGTTCGCCATGCCCATCATCGAGCTTCCCGAGAAGGTGAGGAGCGGGCCAGCGCAATGGTTTGCGGAAGCCGTTGCCACCTTCGGCCTTGTGGGCGTGATCCTGGGTGGATTGCGATTTAACAACTTTGCCATTCCCTGGCTTGTCGGTCTCTACATCACAGCGGCCTATTGGTTCACGGCTTCCACCTCCTTTGCCAATCCGGCGGTGACGATTGCACGTTCGCTCACCAACAGCTTCTCCGGCATCAGCCCATGGGATGTGCCGGAGTTTGTGGTGGCGCAATTGGTCGGCATGGCCGTTGGGGCCTTCGTGTTTTCCTGGCTTCTTGAGAGCCGGAAAGCCTGATTTCAGGGCGCCAATTGGCTTGTTGCGCCACACTTAGAATCCTGTAAGAGGCATCAACGGCCCCTGGGAGCTAAATCCCGCGGGGCCGTTTGCGCGTCTAGTGTGCAGACGGAAATCTGGACGGGCTACATCCACCTTGCTCGTCATTCCCGCCCCCGCCTTCGCGAGGACAGGCTACGGCGGGAATCCCGCTTTGACAAAAGCTGGGTGCCTGCCTTCGCAGGCATGACGGAAATTGGGGTTGAGGGTCCGCCCTTGTCGGTTAGTTCCGGAGGATTGAACGAGATGGCGAATGTGGCCGTAGTGGGCGCCCAGTGGGGCGATGAGGGCAAGGGCAAAATTGTTGATTGGCTGTCGGAACGGGCCGATGTGGTGGTGCGCTTCCAGGGTGGGCACAATGCCGGGCATACGCTGGTTATCAATGGCACCACCTATAAGCTCTCGCTGCTGCCATCGGGCATTCTGCGACCCGGAAAGCTTTCCGTCATCGGCAATGGCGTGGTGGTAGACCCTTGGGCACTCACAGCTGAAATCGAAAAACTGAAGGGGCAGGGCGTGACCGTGTCGCGCGAGAATTTGCGTCTTGCCAACAATGCAACACTCATTCTTCCGCTGCACCGGGAACTGGA
>JBIOWL010000045.1:0-2685 GCA_044868645.1 Aestuariivirga sp. | reverse complement strand
ATCCGGCGGGCCATTTCAACAACGCGGCCTTCGAGACGATTGCCAAGGGCAAGAAACTCATGCTGCCGAATTTCGGTTTGGAGACGGTGCATCACATTCATGCCGACGACATCGCAGCGCTGATGATGACGGCCATTTCAAACTGGCGCGCCGCTACGGGCGAGAGTTTCCACGCCGTCTCGGAACAGGCGCTGACGCTCAGGGGCTTTGCCGAGGCCATGTATCGTTGGTTCGGGCATGAGCCGAACATCGATTTCCTGCCTTACGCGGAATGGGCCAAGGGCGAGACGCCGGATGATGCGGCGGCCACGTGGGAGCATATCGCTCGCAGCCCTAATTGCTCCATGGAGAAGGCCAAGGCGCTGCTCGGATTCCGGCCGCGCTATTCCTCGCTAGAGGCGGTGCAGGAGTCGGTGCGCTGGCTGATCGACAACGGCAAGATCACGCAGTTGTAACTTCCGGGAACCACGGCCCTGCCCCAATCTTATGTAGTCTGCCGTGACAAATGGAGGTTTCGATGAAGACCTTGATTACGTTCTCCGCAGCCCTCGTCCTTTCTGCAGGTTCTGCTTTTGCCCATCATGGCTGGGGCTCCTATGACGCGGCCAAGCCGGTCACGGTGACGGCCACCATCGATGATATCACCATTGAGAACCCGCATGGCATGATGATGCTGACGATTGACGGCAAGATGTGGCATGTCACGCTGGCGCCGACACGGCGCATGAATGCGCGCGGCGCCACGGCCGACATTGTGCAGAAGGGAAAGACGGTGACGGCTTACGGATATCCCAAGCGTGACGGTACGCCGGAATTCCGCGCCGAGTGGATCGAGATCGACGGCACGCGATATCAATTGCGCTGACGCATTATGGAGTCCCTCTGGCTTTTGCTGCAGCAGTCGTCCTTTGCCGCGGGCGTGCGCAGTTCTGAATTCATCTATCCCGCTGCGAATGTTCTTCATGTGCTTGGCGTCATCGGTCTTTATGGACTGGTGGCGGCGATGGACTTTCAGATTCTCGCGGGCTCCGGCAGCAATGCGCTGGTGGCGCGGCTCCGGCCCTATGCGATTGCCGCGCTGGCGGTTGTGGCACTTGCGGGCTTTACATTATTCGCCGCGGATGCCGTTGCGATTGCCGCCAATCCGGTTTTCCAATTGAAGCTGCTTGCCATTCTTCTGGCGGTGCTCAATTTCCTTGTCCATATCACTGCGAAACGGCCCGGCGTCCTACGCGCCACGGCCGCGGCATCGCTCATCGTCTGGCTCATCGTGGCGGCGCTGGGGCGTTACATTGCTTATGCGTGATCTGTAGGTCATCCCGTGCAAGCGCGGCGCGACACGGGACCCATTGAGCCAGTTCAGCAGGCACATTGCCAATTGAAAGTCCTCAGGGGGTCCCGGCTTTCGCCGGGATGACGGTGTATGTGGCCGCGCCCTTGCACGGGATGACATTTATGTCCGCGCCGCTCCATTCCCCTGCGCATCCATTTGCACTTGCATGATGGCGCGGGCGACTGTCGAGACAGATTGCCGCCGGCGATAAGCAGCCGGCGTCTCGCCCACCATGCGCTTGAACAGCCGGCGGAATGAGGCGACGTCGCTGTAGCCGACTTCGGCGCTGATCCGGTCTATGCCGCAGTCATCGGTTTCAAGCTGCTGCTTGGCTTCCTCGATCCTCACCCGCTGCACATATTCAAGCGGCGCATGGCCGGTGGCGGCCTGGAATCTCCTGCCGAAACTGCGGCGCGAAAGGCCGGTCTGGCGGATCATCTCCATCACCGGATCGGCGTGGTCGTAATGCTCGCTCAGCCACTTCTGGCATTCCTGGATCACAGCATCGCCGCACTGGCTGCGCGAATGAAGCCGCGCGTAAGGAGTCTGGCCCTGATGGTGCCAATCATACATCTGCACCTTGGCAAGCTGCATGGCGGCTTCAGGTCCGCCGTACCGGCCCACCAGATAAAGCACCATATCCATCCAGGATGCAGCGCCGCCGCAGGTGATGATCCTGGCATCGGCGTCCGCCGCGACCAGCACGCGCTCGCCCAGCACGCGGACATGCGGGTATTCCTTCTTCATCAGTTCGACAAAGGCCCAGTGGGTGGTTGCATCGAAGCCGTTGAGCAGGCCCGCCTCGGCGAGGAGGAAAGAGCCCGTGCAGCAGGAAGAGACTGGCTTTCCTTCCACATGGGCCTTCCGCACCCATTCGACGATGCCGGGATTTTTTGCGCCGAACGCCCGGCCGGAGTCGATGAGAAGCGTCGGCACGAACACCATGTCGCCGGCAGGCCCATCGGCAAAGGTGCGGTCCGGCACGATCTTGACGCCCGTGCTGGTCACTATGGGTTCGGCAGTGATGCCTACGAGTTCAGGCTTGAAGCAGGGCTTCTCGGGCTCGCCCATGATGCGGTTCCATAAGACGCCCGCCGCCCACAGGGCATCATGAAGCCCGATGACCACGGAGGGTTCGGCCTCGGCAGGAACGACAATGGAAGCGGTGTGCACCTTGGACATTCCCGGATTTCCCTCTGGCCAATCTGCCACCGCGGGGCGTCTTTTGCCACCGCCAATCCTACGCCTTTGGCCCATTTGCCTCCAAATGGGTCGATCAGGCACTGCGTAGACCTGCAGGCTCAATGAGATGGTTTGGGCACGGGCTGCGTCGGATGCGGCTCAAACTCAAG
>JBIOWL010000044.1:0-3462 GCA_044868645.1 Aestuariivirga sp. | reverse complement strand
GAGAAGGTGGCATCTGCCATTTCCTTGATGTCGGCTCCGGCGGCGAAGGCTTTTGGCGAACCGGTGATGATGAAGCAGCCGATGCTCGGGTCAGCATCCAATCTGCTCAATCTGTCAGAAAGCTGATGCATCACTTCCGTGTTGAGCGCATTGAGCGCTTCGGGACGGTTCAAGGTGGCGATGACGACGCGTTCCTTGCGTTCGATCAGGACGACATCGCTCATGCGGCCTGCTCTCGTTTCATCACAGCAAGGGCTTTGATGATGGCCGAGAAATCTTCCGCGCCGTGGCCCTGTTCCACGAAGGACTTGTAAAGCGATTGCGCATGCGCGCCAAGCGGCGTGGCGGCGTTCGCGGCGTTCGCGGCATCTTGGGACAGGGTGAGGTCCTTCAGCATAAGGGCCGCGGCAAAGCCCGGCTTGTAGTCGTTGTCGGCGGGTGACTTTGGGCCGATGCCGGGCACGGGGCAGTAGCTGTTCATCGACCAGCATGAACCGGAGGATGTCGAGACGACGTCAAAGACTGCCTGGCGATCCAGGCCAACTTTGTCGGCGAGCGTGAAGGCCTCGCAAACAGCAATCATCGAAACGCCGAGGATCATGTTGTTGCACATCTTCGCTGCTTGCCCCGCGCCTGCGGGGCCGCACGGCACAATACGCTTTCCCATTGATTCAAGTAAGGGCCGCGCCCGTTCAATCACGGAAGGCTCGCCACCGCACATGAAGGTCAGTGTAGCGGTGGCGGCGCCTGCAGTTCCGCCAGAAACGGGCGCATCGACCATTTGTAACCCACGTTTTGCCATGTCGTCGTGCATTTCCCGCGCCGTGGCGATATCGATGGTAGAACAATCAATTATGAGGGTTTCCTGTTCCACCGCTTGAACAATTTCACCGAGCGCTGATTTTACCGATTTGCCATCAGGCAACATGGTGATGACAATGCTTGCGCCTTGGACGGCAGATGCAATCGAGTTGGCGCAGCGGATGCCTTGCGCCGCCGCGGCCGACAGTGCCCTTTCAGACAGGTCAAAGCCGAGGACGTCGAATTTCTTTGCGAGGTTCACTGCCATCGGCAGACCCATGTTGCCGAGGCCGATGAAAGCTATTTTCATGCTGGGCTCCATTCATGTTCGCCGAGCGGCGCGAAGACCTGCTTCACCCATTCGGGCGGAACATCTTCGATGCGCGCGATTTGCCATTTCGGTTTACGGTCTTTGTCGACAACGGCGGCGCGGATGCCCTCGAAGAAATCTTCGCCCTCGAGGCTGCGCCAGGCAAAGCGATACTCGGTGGCGAGGCAGGGTTCGAGTCCTCGCGATTTTCTGGCGCGGTGGACAGCCTCGAATGTGGCGGCAGCGGAAAAGGGACTGACGCGGCGGAGCGCATTCAGGGTCTCGGCTTCCCATGTGCCGTTAGCGCCGTCAAGCGCTTCGACAATTTCAGTGAGTGTCTCCCTGCCAAAAAAATGGTCGATCCGCTCGCGGCTTTGCTCGAGTTCGGAACTGGGCGGCACTTCGGCAAAGTGCTTGATCACCGATACGTCACCAGTTTCGGCAAGCTTCCCTTTAAGTTCAGCGAGGCGTTGCGACGGCACATATGTATCAGTAAAACCTGCGTAGATCGCATCGGCGGCAGACATGCGCGCCGCTGTAAGGCCCAGATAGAGGCCGGTTTCACCCGGCGCATCAGCGAGGAGGCGCGTGCTGCCGACGTCAGGCATGAAGCCGATTGAAGCCTCGGGCATGGCAACGGTTGAACGTTCCGTCACAATGCGATGCGAACCGTGGATGGAGATCCCCGCCCCGCCGCCCATGGTGATGCCGTCCATGATGGCGACATAGGGCTTGGCATAGTGATGGATGCGCGCGTTGAGCCGGTATTCGTCGAACCAGAAGCGGCGGCCAATTTCCGGCGCGCTCCGCCCTGTTCTGTATAGCGACTGAATGTCTCCACCGGCGCAAAAGGCGCGCCCGCCCGCGCCTTCTATCATGACAAGGCGGACTGCGCCCTCATTCTCCCAGTCATCAAGCGCCTGCGCAATCGCCCTGACCATGTCATAGGTAAGTGCATTCAACACCTGCGGGCGGTTGAGCGTGATGCGGCCCAATTTGCCTTCGATGCGGATCACAATGTCGCTCATGGCGGGCGTTCCGCCAGGAGGTCACGGGCAATGACATGGCGCATGATTTCATTGGTGCCTTCGAGGATTTGGTGGACGCGCAAGTCGCGCACGATCTTCTCGATGCCATAATCGGCAAGATAGCCGTAGCCGCCATGGAGCTGCAGCGCATCATTGGCGACCGCAAACCCCGTGTCGGTAACAAGGCACTTGGCCATGGCGCAAAACCGCGTTGCATCAGGACTTTTCACATCAAGCTTTGCTGCCGCCTGGCGCAAAAACACGCGCGCGGACTGCAATCCGGTTTCCATGTCGGCCAAACGGAATTGCAGCGCCTGGAACTGGTCGAGGGATTTCCCAAAAGCCTTGCGCTCATGCATGTATGTAATGGTTTTATCGAAGGCAGCTTGCGCTGCGCCAAGCGAACAGGCAGCGATATTGAGGCGGCCGCCATCAAGGGCCTGCATGGCGTAGGTGAAGCCCTTGCCGAATTCACCGAGCAGATTTCCGCGCGGCACACGGCACTGGTCGAGCAGCACCATGGCGGTCGGCTGGGCGTTCCAACCCATCTTTTTCTCCTGTGCGCCGAAACTCAAGCCTTGCGCAGCTTTCTCGACGAGGATGGCAGAGATGCCGCGAGGGCCTGCTTCGCCGGTCCGCGCCATGACGATATAAAGATCGGAGACGCCGCCGCCGGAGATGAAGGATTTGCTGCCGGTGAGGACAAGATCTTCGCCTTCTTTTTCAGCGCGTGTGGCGAGTGCAGCCGCATCCGAACCAGAACCGGGTTCGGTGAGACAATAGCTCGCGAACAATCGCGCGCTGATAAGGTCGGGCAGCCATCTGGCGCGCTGTTCCTCTGAGCCGAAGCTGTCAATCATCCAGGCGCACATGTTGTGGATGGAGACGAAGGCGGCGATGGTGGGGCAACCGTAGCTAAGTGCTTCGTAGACGAGCGTACCGTCCTGGCGGGAGAGTCCTGCCCCGCCGTGCTCCTCGCGCACAAACATGCCGCACATGCCGAGGTCCGCAAGTTCGCGGATGACATCCGCGGGAAAATGTTTTGTTTGATCCCATTCAACCGCTTTCGGCACGAGTCTTTCAATTGCGAAAGCGCGCGCCGTATCAAAAATCGACTTCTGTTCAGTGGTGAGGTCAAAATCCATTGGCTACACCCCTTGAGAGACTACCCAGATTGTGGTGCGGATTCGGCTACCTCACGCAAATCCAGATCGGTGGATTTAATGGTACTATCCCAAGTAAGCTTATCACACAGATAGGTCTGCCGACACAGGATGGTACACGTAATTTGGTCCCGGCAGCGACGACGGCGTTTCACAGACC
>JBIOWL010000043.1:0-5410 GCA_044868645.1 Aestuariivirga sp. | reverse complement strand
GCGGATGTTGGCGAGGATGTCGTCAACGACGAGGACGCGGGCAGTCATTGCTTGTCCTTGAGGAACCCATCGATGGTCTGCAGGAAGCTCATCACCGCGATGGGCTTGGAGATATAGGCTTCGCAGCCGCCTTCGCGGATCTTCTGCTCATCGCCCTTCATGGCGAAGGCCGTGACCGCGATCACCGGGATGGCGCGCAACTGGTCATCTTCCTTAAGCCATTTGGTGACTTCGATTCCGGAAACCTCGGGAAGCTGGATGTCCATGAGAATGAGGTCGGGCATGTGCTTGCGCGCCACGTCCAGCGCCGATAATCCATCACGCGTCTGCACCACACGGTAGCCATGTGCCTCCAACAGGTCGTTGAAAAGCTTCATATTGAGTTCGTTGTCTTCAACAACAAGAATGGTCTTTGGCATGGCCTTGCTGCGCATGGGAACGTGTCTGTTCGATTCGGATGAAGAATCGAATGATAGTGGCTGTTCCATCTACGCTCCAGTGCAGACCTGCATTGCAGCCCAAACCGCAAGCAAGGTTGCATCCCCCTACTATTTATTGTGTTTTGCACCATGAGCTGTAACCAAGAGATTAACCCTGCGTTGTGGCGCTACTGGACGGTTAAGCAATGCCCAAGAAATCCACCCAAACTGGCTCTATCGGAGCTGAAGGCGCGGCCATTATGGCATTGAATTTCATCGGCTATCTGGCAAATGACGCCGACCGGCTGAACCGTTTCTGCACGTTAACCGGACTTGGCCCCGGGGACCTTAAGGACAGCATCGGCTCGGCGGATTTCCAGGCGATGGCGCTGGATTACGCACTGCAAAACGAGGAGCTTTTGCTTGAGTTTGCGGCTATGGAGAAACTCAACCCGATGGACGTTATGACGGCACGCCGCCAGCTTCCCGGATTTACCGAATGATTCAGGATTTCACCCGCAGCCAATTGGAGGAACTGTCGCTCGAGAAGGACAGGCCGCTCGTCATCTGTGATGTTGACGAAGTCGTCGTGCATTTCACGAGGGCTTTCGAAGGCTATCTTGCCGAGCGTGCCCTCTATCTCGATACCTCGAGCTTTGCCCTTTCCGGCAACATCCGCAAGAACGAGAGCGACGCCCCTTTGCCGCAGGATGAAATCATGCATCTGATCGACGGCTTCTTTGCCGAGCGTACGGCGGAACTCGATGCCATTGAAGGCGCCGTGGACTCCCTCCTCGCCCTCGCTGAAGCGGCAAATATCGTGATGCTGACCAACCTGCCCCATCACGCACGCGAGAAACGCATCGCCAATCTGCGCAAGCACGGCCTCGACTTTCCTTGCATCACCAACAATGGGCCGAAGGGACCGGCGATCAGCCACCTTGCGGCAGAACGGGATCTGCCCGTGGTCTTCATCGATGACAGCCCCAACTTCATCGCTTCAAGTCACCAGCATGCGCCCGCCGTCCACCTCGTCCATTTCCTCCACGACGAACGCTTTGCCCGTCACCACACGCCTTTTCCTTTTGTTTCGCTGACAACCGGCAGCTGGCGCGCGGCCCTGCCGCACATCCAGAAGCTGATCGGCTGAAGGCTCGCCAAGCGGCCTCTGCAGGCATAAAGTTTGTGGCATGGGCAGCGAAGCTTCACCCCTCACGCCCGGTTTCTGCCGCGACTGCCTGGCCGACATAACAGGCAACGAGACGCGTTGCCATGCCTGCCATGGCCCGCGCCTTGTGCGCCATGAAGAACTGCATGGGCTCGCCATCGCCCATATCGATTGCGATGCCTTTTATGCCGCCGTTGAGAAGCGTGACGATCCTTCCCTGGCCGACAAACCGGTGATTGTCGGCGGCGCGACGCGCGGGGTTGTTTCAACGGCCTGCTACATTGCCCGCATCCGCGGCGTGAAATCTGCCATGCCCATGTTCAAGGCTCTGAAGCTTGCGCCCGATGCCGTTGTCATCAAGCCCAACATGAAAAAATACGCGGAAGCTGGCCGTCAGGTGCGCGAGCTGATGCTGGCCGTCACGCCAGCCGTCGAGCCAATCTCAATTGATGAAGCATTTCTCGATCTTTCCGGGACCGAACGCCTGCATGGCCAAAGCCCGGCAAAAACGCTGGCGAAGCTGATCCTCGACATCGAAAAAACTGTCGGCATCACGGCATCAGTGGGCCTTGCGCCGAACAAGTATCTGGCAAAGGTCGCTAGCGATTTGCAGAAACCGCGTGGTTTCTCAGTGATCGGCAAGGCGGAGGCAAAATCATTTCTTGCCGCCAAGCCCGTGAGCCTGATCTGGGGCGTCGGCAAGGCTATGCAAGAAAGGCTTGCCGCCGACGGCATTTCCCTGATCGGACAACTGCAGAACATGGAGCGCAATGACCTGATGCGCCGCTATGGCAGTATGGGTTCGCGACTCTATTTCCTCTCGCGCGGCGAGGACATGCGCACGGTTTCGCCGGATGAAGAATCGAAATCCGTCAGCGCCGAAACGACCTTCAACAACGATATCAGCGATGCCACCGAACTTGAAGCGATCCTTTGGATGTTGAGCGAAAGAGTGGCCTACCGGGCCAAGAAGGAAGGTTGCGCGGGGCGCACTGTCACGCTGAAACTCAAGACGGCGGACTTCAAGCTGCGCACACGGGCTACCAGCCTTGAAGACCCGACTCAGATGGCTCATCGCATCTTTGCCGCCGCCCGGCCCCTTCTACAAAATGAAGCCACGGGAACACGCTTCCGCCTGATCGGCGTCGGCATTTCACATCTGACTGAAACGCCTTCGGATGAGGAACAGACGCTCGATGTGCGCGAAGCCGCGCAATCCAAAGCCGAGCGCGCCATGGACACATTGCGCCGGAAATTCGGCAAGGACGCCGTCGAGCGTGGTATCACCACAAGAAGCAAGGAACGCTGAGACGTCTTCCAGCATGATTGGCGTCAGGAATTGCCGCTGGTCCTGTTCGCTTCCAGTTCCTTGCCTATGGCGCGTACCAGATAAATGGCCAAAAGGAACAGCACAGCCAGCACTGTCAGGAAGCCGTAGTCTGTTTTTTGAAGAACCAGGCCATCAGCCGTCCAGCGCTGATAAAGCAATAAGCCGGCAAAAAGCGGCAGAAGGGCCATGGCGCCCCAGATTCCGGCCCGCAGCAGGCGCATCAGGATGCTGGACAATGGCGACATTTCAGTCATTTAAATCCCATCCGCTTTCGGGCATTGTGTGGGCACCATAACCGAAGCGACGCCATGTCCAAACCGATCTCAGACCGTTCCCGCCTCAAGCCGCAGACCCGCATTGCTACCGCCGCGCGCCAATATAGTGAGCACGGCATCGTCAATCCGGCAGTCTATCACGCCTCGACCATCACATTTCCGGATGTGGTGACAATGCAGAATCGTGCCCAGCCCTATCTTTACGGGCGGCGCGGCACGCCTACCTCGCGGGCTTTTGAAACTGCAGTGGCGGAACTTGAGGGTGGGCATGATTGCAAGGCCGCGCCCTCGGGTCTTGCTGCCATTTCCTCGGCGCTGCTTGCATTCCTCAAGAGCGGTGATCACCTGCTGATGGTTGATACTTGCTATCATCCCTGCCGCCATTTCTGCGACACGCTTTTGAAGGACCTCGGCATCGAAACGACCTATTATGATCCGCTGATCGGCAAAAACATCGCAAGCCTGATCCGTCCCAACACGCGCGTCATCTATTGCGAAAGCCCCGGCTCGCAGACCATGGAAGTGCAAGATGTGCCTGCAATTGCCGAGGTGGCGCGCAGCGCCGGCATCACGTGCATTCTCGACAACACCTGGAGCGGTGGATACTTTTTCAAGGCCTTCGCGCATGGCTGCGATGTCTCGCTGCAGGCGGCCACGAAATATATCGTCGGCCATTCCGATGCGATGCTGGGCACCGTCGTCTGCAATGAAGCGACGTGGCCGCGCTTCAAGGAGGCCTTCGAAACCATGGGGCTCTTCACCGGGCCTGATGACATGTATCTGGGCCTGCGCGGCCTTCGCACCATTGATGTGCGCCTCGCTCGTCACATGGAATCGGCGCTCACCATGGCGGAATGGCTGCGTGGACGGCCGGAAGTGGAAACGGTGTTGCATCCCGGTCTTCCCAATGCACCGGGGCACACGCTGTGGAAACGCGACTTCAGCGGATCATCGGGATTGTTCTCTGCCGTGTTGAAGCCCGCTGCCGACAAGGCCGTTGCAGCGATGCTGGATGATCTCCAGCTTTTCAGCATGGGCTATAGCTGGGGTGGCTTTGAAAGCCTGGTGGTTCCCTTCAAGCCGCACCGCACGGCGACGCAATGGACAGCGAAAGGAACTGGCCTGCGCTTCCATATCGGTCTTGAGCATGTGGATGATCTGAAGGCCGATCTGACGGAAGGCTTTGCGCGGCTCGCCAAAGCCACTTGAATTCCGAAGCAAAGCCACCATCTTTCTGCCGCCGGAGGACCAGATGAAGAAACTCGCCGCTGCCGCTCTTGCCTGTCTTGCACTTGCCGTTCCCGCCGTGGCGCAACAGACTGATGATCCCGAACTCATCTTTAAGAAGACGACGGTGTGGCGGCTGCTCTCGCCCGATGCGAAACTCGCGACCTATGTGATTGAAGATCCCGGCGTTGCGGGCGTTGCCTGCTATTTCACCGTGCCGGAGATCGGCGGCTGGACGGGCTGGGCCGGATTTGCCGAAGAAGTCTCAGATGTTTCCATCGCCTGCCGCCAGGTGGGGCCTGTCTCCTTCACGGAAAAATTTGCGCAAGGCCACGAAATCTACCGCCAGCGCCGCTCGCTGTTCTTCAAGAAAATGCAGATCGTGCGCGGCTGCGATGCAAAGCACAATGTGCTGGTCTATCTCTCTTATACGGACAAGCTGATCGAGGGCAGCCCGAAGAATTCCACCTCGTCGGTGCCGATCATGCCGTGGGGCAATACGCCCGCGCCCAAATGCGGGGATTTTCTGCAGTAGCAGCTGCGCATGCTTCGAGGGCGCGCTCTGCGCCGCCTCAGCTTGGGGTTACTCTATTGAGAAAGGAAGGAAAGATGGTCGGACAGAGTGAACGCATTTAGAACCAATCATCAAATGAGATTGGCGATATTTCAATCTCCTAGAAATGCCGCTTTGCAAAAGCTCTGCCTGAGCCGGATTTTAAATATCGCTCGAATGCATGTGCTTTTTTGTGATCTTCAAAAGCAAAGTAGTTTTTAATCTTCCAAGGCTTGTATTTAGCAGTATGGAATACTTCCCCAGCATTATGCTGTTTCAAGCGCGCTTTCAAATCTTCCGTAATGCCATCGTAAAATCGCTCAGGATTGGACAAGCTTTGAAGAATATAAACATACAGCATATGTTGCGCCGGTCCGCCGTCGTCCTACGGACTACGGCGTGTCAGCCTCCGCTTATCTGCTCCCTTCGTCTCAGCTC
>JBIOWL010000042.1:0-2994 GCA_044868645.1 Aestuariivirga sp. | reverse complement strand
ATAGTCGAGGATCGAAGTTGCGTTCTTGATGGAGTCGTTGCCCTGCACCATCCCCGCAGGCTCGAACTTGGTGAAGGTGAAGGCATCGACGAACTCTTCCAGGGGCACGCCATATTGCAGGCCCACCGACACGGCGATGGCGAAGTTGTTCATCATCGCCCTCAGAGCTGCGCCTTCCTTGTGCATGTCAATGAAGATCTCGCCGACGCGGCCGTCATCATATTCACCGGTGCGGAGATAGACCTTGTGGCCGCCCACCACCGCCTTCTGGGTGTAGCCCTTGCGGCGGGCGGGGAGCTTCTCGCGCTCGCGGGCGACAATACGCTCGACGATGCGTTCAACCACGGTTTCAACGCGGCCCGGCACGGACTTGGCGGCAAGCGCCTCGCCCACGTCTTCCATCTCATCTTCATCGGCAATGAGTTGGGCCGAGAGCGGCTGCGACAGCTTGGAGCCGTCGCGGTAAAGCGCGTTGGCCTTGATCGCGAGCTTCCAGGACAGCATGTAGGCTGCCGCGCAATCCTCCACGCTCGCATCATTCGGCATGTTGATGGTCTTGGAGATGGCACCCGAGATGAAGGGCTGGCTCGCCGCCATCATGCGGATGTGGCTCTCAACCGAGAGATAGCGTTTGCCGAGCCTTCCGCAGGGGTTGGCACAATCGAAGACCGGTAGGTGCTCATCCTTCAGGCCCGGAGCGCCTTCCAATGTCATGGCTCCGCAGACATGAATGTTGGCCTTCTCGATGTCGGCCTTGGAGAAACCAAGGGCAGACAGCATGTCGAAGCCGAAGTCATTCAACTGCTCGTCGGTGAGTTTGAGCGTGCCCTTGCAGAAGTCTTCGCCCAATGTCCACTTGTTGAAGACGAACTTGATGTCGAAGGCCGAAGCAAGACCGGATTCGATCTTCTCGATCTGGGCATCGCCAAAGCCCTTGGCGCGGAGCTGGATATGGTTCAGTGCCGGCGAGTCGGCCAATGTGCCGTGGCCCACGGCATAGCCGATGATCTCCTCGATCGCATCCGGTGCGTAGCCGAGGGTGCGGAGGGCTTCAGGCACGGCCTGGTTGATGATCTTGAAATAGCCGCCACCGGCCAGCTTCTTGAACTTTACAAGCGCGAAGTCAGGTTCGATACCGGTGGTGTCACAGTCCATGACAAGGCCGATTGTGCCGGTGGGGGCAACGACCGTGGCTTGCGCATTGCGATAGCCATGGGCTTCGCCCAATTCCACCGCCTTGTCCCAGGCCGTGCGGGCCGCGACTGCGAGCGACTTGTCGGGTAAGTCGTTCTCGTCGAGCGGCACGGGGGCCGTCGAAACACCTTCATAGCCAACGGCAGCGCCATAGGCCGCGCGGCGGTGATTGCGCATGACGCGCAGCATGTGCTCGCGGTTCTTGGCAAAGCCGGGGAAGGGGCCACGCTCTTTCGCCATTTCGGCGGATGTTGCGTAGGAAACGCCTGTCATGATGGCAGAGATGGCGGCACAGATGGCGCGGCCTTCATGGCTGTCATAGGGAATGCCCGCGGTCATGAGGAGGCCGCCAATGTTGGCAAAGCCCAGACCCAGTGTGCGATATTCATAGGAAAGCTTGGCGATTTCCCTGGAGGGGAACTGCGCCATCAGCACCGATATTTCGAGCACGATGGTCCAGAGGCGCACCGCATGTTCATAGGAGGCGATGTCAAACGATCCATCCTCTTTCCGGAATTGCAAGAGATTCAGGGATGCGAGGTTGCAGGCCGTATCGTCCAGGAACATGTATTCGGAGCAGGGGTTCGAGGCGCGGATGTCACCTGAGGCCTTGCAGGTGTGCCAATCATTGATGGTCGAATGGAACTGGATGCCGGGGTCGGCGGAAGCCCAGGCGGCATAGCCGATCTTGTCCCACAAAGCGCGAGCCTTCATGGTCTTCATCACCTTGTTCGTGATGCGGGCGGTGAGGTTCCAATCGCCGTTAGTCTCGACGGCCTTGAGGAAGTCGTCGGTGACGCGCACGGAGTTGTTGGAGTTCTGGCCGGAGACGGTGCGATAGGCTTCGCCATCCCAGTCTGTATCATAGGTATCGAACTGGATGTCGATATAGCCCTGGCGGGCAAATTGGATGACACGCTTGATGTAGTTGTCAGGCACCATGTTCTTGCGCGCGTCCTTGACGGCGCGCTTCAGGGCCGGGTTCTTCTCGATCTCGAAGCAGTCGCCATTGGGGCCTTCGCAATTGACGCAAGCCCGCATGATGAGGGTCAAGTGCTTCCTCACGATCTTTGAGCCGGTGACGAGAGAGGCAACTTTCTCCTCTTCCTTCACCTTCCAATCGACATATTGCTCGATATCCGGATGGTCGACGTCAACGACGACCATTTTCGCGGCACGGCGCGTGGTGCCGCCCGACTTGATGGCGCCCGCCGCACGGTCACCAATCTTAAGGAAGGACATGAGGCCGGAGGATTTGCCGCCGCCCGAAAGTCTTTCGCCTTCGCCGCGCAAATAGGAGAAGTTGGAGCCGGTGCCGGAGCCATATTTGAAGAGGCGCGCTTCGCGCACCCAGAGGTCCATGATGCCGCCTTCATTCACCAGGTCATCGGAGATGGACTGGATGAAGCAGGCATGGGGCTGGGGATGCTCATAGGCTGACCTGGAGCGGGTGAGTTTTCCCGTTTCGTGGTCCACATAATAATGTCCCTGACCGGGGCCATCGATACCATAGGCCCAGTGCAGACCGGTGTTGAACCATTGTGGGGAGTTGGGGGCGCACATCTGGCGGGCCAGCATGGCGCAATGCTCATCATAGAAAGCGCGGGCGTCGGCTTCCGTGTCGAAATAGCCGCCTTTCCAGCCCCAATAGGTCCAGGTGCCGGCGAGGCGGTTGAACACCTGCTTGGAGGATTTCTCGCTCACGAATCGCTGCTTCTCTGGAAGTGCTGAAAGCGCCTCCTCATCGCCCGAGGAGCGCCAAAGCCAGGCGGGGACGGTCTCCTCCTCGATGCGTTTCAA